>JAZODO010000207.1:0-2412 GCA_045597065.1 Acutalibacteraceae bacterium
AAATCCTTTCGGAATCTTCACGAATCCCCCAACTGACACGTTTTTTATAACGTGACCTTGATAAACGAGAATAGTGCTGTTTTTATTTTGAAAAACACAGTTAGCGAGAGGCTGCAAAGCACAACAGCGGTAATAAGTAAAACGATTAAAGTTACCGCAATAGTTTGTTTTCTTCTTCTGCGGCGTTTACTTTTTTTAGCCTTTTTCATTGCGGCTTCGCGCTCTCTTGCTCTTGTGTTATCGGTAGCCATTTTATCATTCCTTTTTAATTTTTGCTGAAAGTTGGCTTAAGGTGTTAGCCAAACTTTCATAGCCTCGTTCTATATGACAAATTTTATTTATTTCACTTTCACCATTAGCGGCAAGCGCGGCTACTACCGCAGCGGCTCCTCCCCTTAAATCGGTACAAGAAAGGGTTGCTCCGCTAAGTGTAGTTACTCCTTCGATTATTGCGACCTTGTTATGAACCTTAATATCGGCGCCAAGTCGCTTTAGCTCAGAAATATAGTTAAATCTATTTTCGAAAATGTTTTCAATAAAAACCGAAGTGCCGTTAGCCTTTATTAAAGATGCAACCAAAAGCGGACCTGCATCGGTTGGAAAACCGGGATATACGGTAGAACGCAAGGTTTTAATTCTCGCCAGAGAATTTGGCGCAGAAATATTTAAAGAATTATTTTCGCACCTAATTTTACAACCAATTTCATTAAAGGCGCTAATTATTGCAACAAGGTGGCTATTATCTACGTTTTTCAAAAGGATATCTCCGCCCGTAACTGCGGCGGCAGACATATAGGTAGCGGCAACAATTCTATCGGGAATAACGGTATGTTCAACAGAATGAAGCCTATTTACGCCTATAATTTCGATACGGTCGGTTCCTGCGCCTATTACCCTACCGCCAGCCTTATTTATAAAGGTTGCGAGGTCTGAAATTTCGGGTTCTTTAGCTGCGTTATTAAGAACAATTCTACCCTTAGAAACACAAGCGGCAAGAATAACGTTTTCTGTAGCGCCAACGCTAGGAAAATCTAAACTAATTTCGGCATTTTTAGGAAAGAACTTTCGCTTACACTGAATAGTTCCGCCTATTTCATCTACCGAAAAGCCTAATTCTTTTATAGCTTTAAGGTGTAAATCAATTGGTCTAGGGCCTAGTTCACAACCGCCGGGCGCAGTTATTGTTGCTATCGAACAACGGGAAAGTATTGCACCTAGAAAAACAACCGAAGAACGCATTTCGCGCATTAAGTTTTCAGGAACTATGCTACAAGAAACACTTGAAGAATCTATAAAAACATCGGTTCCAAGCCTTGTGCATTTACAACCGAGAGCCTTTAATATTTTAAGGGCGGCTTTTGTGTCGGAAAGGTTGGGACAATTATGTAAAACCGTTGTTCCGTTTATAAGTAGAGCGGCGGCCAAAATGGGTAGTGCGCTGTTTTTTGCGCCTTGAATATTAACTTCCCCACTGAGTCGGTTGCCGCCTGTGATAACATATTTAGACATTCTAACACCCTTTCGTATGAAAAAGAAAAAAGAATGGTTCTTTTCTAATTCATACTATGCGAGTGCTTTAGTTTTGTGAGTATAGCTCTTTTAGTATTTTATAAATGCGCTCGTTAGAATCGGGAATACTATGTTCTAGCGCATTTTTTCCCATTTTTTGAGCAGTTTCGGGGTTAGAGAGAATTTCGCTTACTAAATTTACGAGAGTTTCTTTAGAAAGGTCTTTTTCTTCTAAAAGAGAAGCAGCGTTTTTATTTTTTAGTGTAAGAGCGTTATGATACTGATGATTTTCGGCAACATAGGGGGAAGGAATTAAGATAGATGCCTTTCCGCAAATACATAGTTCGCTAAGCGTAATAGCGCCTGCGCGGCAAATTACCAGGTCGGCCGCCGCCATACACACATTCATGTCATCGATATATTCTCTAACGGTAATTTCGCCAGCAAGTTTTCCGCAAGTTTCTTTTATACGATTATTTGTATATTCAAAACCTGCTTTCCCTGCCGCGTGAATATGATAATATTTTCCGGTATTATTATGGCTTTCGATAAGACCAACAATAGCATCGTTAATAGGGCGAGCGCCAAGACTGCCGCCAAAAGAAAGAATAAGAGGGCGAGAATCGAGCCCGAGTTTTGCTCGCGCATCTTCGCGAGAGATTTCGGTTAATTCTTTTCTAACGGGGTTGCCAACAGCAAAGGGCTTTTTATTTAATTTCATATGCTTTTCTGCTTCAGGCATTGCAAGCATAACGCGGTCTACGTTATTAGCCAGAGCTTTTGTTGTAATTCCCGGAAAAGCGTTTTGTTCGTGAATTGCGGTTTTAATGCCGAGTTTAGCGGCTTCGCGAAGAACGGGGCCGCTAACGTAACCGCCTGTACCAACAACAATATCGGGTTTAA
>JAZODO010000208.1:0-19784 GCA_045597065.1 Acutalibacteraceae bacterium
TTACAAAGTCGCCTTCGTTGATAGTAAGGTTAAGCCCACAAAGAGCCTTTTTTGCATTTACAGTACCCGGGTTAAAGGTTTTATGAAGGTTTGTAATTTTAAGCATTAGGCTCACCTCCCATAGCTTTTACTTCTTCGGGAAGTAGTTTTTGCTTTTTAAAATATTCGCCCTTAATATAGGGAACGGCAAGGAATATAGCAACAATTATTGCCGAAAGCATTTTTAGGTAGGAAGTGTCGATTCCAAGGAGAATTACAAAGTTATAAACTATGTAATAAACTACACCACCGCCTACTACGCCAATAAGGCTAACTACAAAGTTAGGCTTAATTTTAAGGGATACCGAAAGACCAATAAAAATTGCGGCAAGGCCGATAACTATTGCGCCACGACCGTCGTTTATATTGGCCGAGCCTTTATATTGAGCAAGTAGCGCGCCGGCAAGGGCAACGATTCCGTTAGAAACAGCAAGGCCTATTACCTTATTTTTCTTAACGTTAATACCCTGAGCGCGGCTCATATCGGGGTTATCGCCCGTAGATTTAAGGGTAAGGCCGATTTCGGTATAGAAAAATAGCCAAAGCAATACTATTGTAACGGCAATTATAGCACCTGCGGCAACAATAGCCATATAGTTATTACTCATACTAAGTAAAACCTTATGAGTTCCGCCTACAAGGGATGCAATAGACTTACCGCCAAGAATAGCAAGGTTTGCCGAATATAGCATTAACTGGCTTAAAATACCGGCCAAAATAGCAGGTATTCCAAGCGCGGTATGAAGAAGGCCTGTTACGGCGCCTGCAAGCAGACCTGCGGCAAAGGCCGCAATTATACTAATATAAAAGGGTATGCCTTTTGCTATTAAAACAGCACATACACAACCGCCTGTACAAATAGAACCATCTACCGTAAGGTCGGCAATATCGAGAATTTTAAAGGAAATATACACCCCTATGGCCATAAGCCCCCATATTAGCCCTTCGGCAACAGCACCGGGCAAGCTATTTAAAAAAACCATTATTTACCTCTAAATTTAATTATTTTTCGGGAACTGTTATTCCAAGAGCCGAGCAAATGTCGTTATTATAAACAACCGCAGGAGTAATAGTTAAAACACTAATATCGGAAGGCGCTTTTTTACCTAAAAGAACATCGGCAGCCATTTTACCGGTTTCTACGCCGAGCTGATAGTAGTCAATAGAAAGGCTAGCATAGCAGATAGAACCGCCGTAGCTGGTATAAACGGGAACCTTTTTCTCGTTACAAATTGTTCCTACAATAGCGTCGTTATCGGCAACGGTGTTGTCGGAAGGAATGTAGATTGCTTTACATTCAGCAGCGGCAGAGTTTGTAATAGTTTGAAGTTGGGTAGTTTCGGAGAAGGTATAAGCCTTTACAACAATACCCTTTGCTTCGAATAATGCTTTTACTGCGTTATATTGAATAAGAGAGTTAGATTCGTTAGTACAGTAAATAACGCCAACCTGGTCGCCAGCTACGAGATTTAAGGTTTCAATCATCATTTGAGCTTGGTCGGCAAAGGGAACTGCATCGGAAGTACCCGAAACGTTTGAGGGAATAGAACCTGCAAAGGTATCGTTATAATCGGTAACGGAGGTTCCGAGAACAGGGATTTCGCTAGTTGCGTTAGCGGCGGCTAAAAGCGCGGGAGTAGCGTTAGCCATAATAAGATTTACGCGTTTAGAAACGAAGGTGTTTATAATGGTAGTACAAATACTGGTTTCGCCGCTTGCATCTTGGCGGTCAAATTTAACGGTTTTACCGTTTTCAGCTAGGGCTTCGGTAAGAGCATCCATAAAGCCGTTAGTAGCCTTATCGAGAGATTCGTGTTCCATATACTGACAAATACCAACGGTATAGTCGGCCTTTTCTCCACAAGAAGAAAGGGTTAAGATACCGCAAACACAAAGGGTTAACGCCAATAAAACCGATAATAATTTTTTCATTTTAAAAACTCCTTTTAAATAAAAATAAAACGCCCCTGTTTTTACCTATCGGAAAAAACAGGGACGGAAAAA
The DNA here is from genome assembly GCA_045597065.1 of Acutalibacteraceae bacterium. Lineage (GTDB taxonomy): Bacteria > Bacillota > Clostridia > Oscillospirales > Acutalibacteraceae > SFWF01. The sequence goes on from JAZODO010000208.1 coordinate 2,044, forward strand.
CCGTGGTACCACTCTGTTTCACCCTTTTCTCACAAAAAGGGCCTCATCGGGTGCATTCACACCACAGCAATATAACGGTTGCAACCGGTAGAGCCTACACAACTAAAGCCTTCAGCCCACAGCTAACGGAAGGAATTCACTAGGTTTACACGCTACTGTTTTTCACCTGCCAACAGCTCTCTGAAGCGATTAAAACAAAGATACTTATTTCCGCTCAAACACTTTATAGGTATATTTTAACTAATGATTTAAGGTTTGTCAAGAAGAAATTATCTTTCTTCTCTAAAGTAGTTAAGTCCAAGGTTTGCGGGGGGTTGGCTATCTTTTTTATTACGGATACTTGTAAATACAAGAACTATAATAGTTACCACATAGGGTAGCATTTTAAACATTTCCTTTTCGGCAAAGCCAAGACCGGGGATATAGGTACTTACAATATAAAGGCCACCAAAAATTATAGAACCGATTATTGCGAGATTCGGTTTCCAAACGGTAAATATAACAAGCGCAATTGCGAGCCAACCGATAGCGTCGATACAATATTCCCAGTTGCCTTTTAGGTAGTCCATTATAAAGGAAAGACCGCCAAGTCCCGCAACACCGCAACCAATACAGGTAGCGATATAACGATAACGGGAAACGCTTATACCGGCAGCATCGGCAGTTGCGGGGTTTTCGCCTACCGAACGAAGGTGAAGACCAACCTTTGTTTTAGAAAGAATAAAGGAAGTAGCAATAGCAATAGCGATTGCAAGATAAACGAAAATTCCGTGAGATAAGAATACCTTGCCAAACCAACCGAGGTCGTCGGCAAAAGGAAGAGAAGCGCGGAAATACTTAGAGCCCTTTGTAAAAGAGCGGTCGATTTCGGCTATCATATAGTTGGAAATACCGACGCCAAGGGTTGTAAGCGCAAGACCTGTAACGTTTTGATTAGCACGAAGAGTAACGGTTAAAAAACTAAAAACAAGGCCAACCAAAGCTCCGCCAACGAATGCGGCAATAATAGGAATTATAACCGCTACTACGGGAATTATATTACGGCCAACGGCATTAAAATAAAGATATTCAGCATAGCAACCGCAAGAAGCGCCAACACACATTACGCCGGGAATACCTAGATTTAAGTGGCCCGATTTTTCGGCGATAGTTTCGCCTGTGGCGCCAAGCAAGAAGGTCATTCCAAGACCTATTGCACTAACAAGAAAAGAAACAACAGTATTGATTATAGCGCTCATTATGCGTTCTCCTTTCTTGATTTTCTAAATACAACCTTATATCTAAGGAAGAATTCGCAACCGATTATAAATAGAAGAATTATACCGGTAATAATGCTTGAAACATCTTCGGGAATTCTAAAATCGGTAGCAACTTGGGCAGCGCCCATTTCTAAAAAGATTATAAGGAAGGTTGTAAGAATCATATAAAGGGGGTTAAACTTACCAAGCCAAGATACCATAATTGCGGTAAAGCCGCGGCCATCTACGGTATTAACGTTAATGGTATGGTTGGTTCCGCCAACAAGTAATAGACCCGCAATACCACAAAGGGCGCCCGAAAGAATAAGGGTTCGAATAATAACCTTTTTAACGTTTATACCAATATATTTAGCGGTGTTTTCGCTTTCGCCTACTACCGAAATTTCGTAACCTTGTTTAGAACATTTAAGGTAGATATAAACGGCTACGGTAAGAACAGCCACTATGATTATATTTAAAAGATACGACTGGCCAAAAAGGGGCGGAAAACCGTATTCGCTCATGGGGCGGAGAGAACCCGAACCGTCTTTTACGAAAACCTTTAAGAACCAAGCTACAAGTTGAATTGCAACATAGTTCATCATAAGGGTAAATAGGGTTTCGTTAGTGTTCCACATAGCCTTAAAGAAGGCCGGAACAACCGCCCAGATAATACTTGCCGCAACGCTTGCTAATATCATAACAAGGAAAAGTACGGGAAGGGGTAGTTTATCGCCCAAGAACATCATAACAGCAACGGTAGCAAGACCGCCTACCAGAACCTGTCCTTCGGCACCGATGTTCCAAAATCGCATTTTAAAGGCGGGGGTTACCGCAAGAGAAACGCAAAGGAGCATTGCAATATTTTGTAGTAGGTTCCAAACTCTACGAGAAGTACCGAAAGCTCCTTTAAACATTGAAACATAAACATCGACAGGGTTTTCTTTAGCAAGAAGCGTAATTATTACGCCCGAAATTATGAGGGCTACAATAATAGCAACAGCTCGAACTATAATTCCGTGATACCAAGGAGATTGGGCTCTTTTAACAATGTGAACAAGGGGGGCTTTTTTAGTAACTGTTGCCATTATTTCTCCTCCTCACTAGATTCTTCGGTTACCGATTTTGTCATTAAAAGACCGATTTCATCTTTAACGGCAGTTCTGCCATCGACAATACCGGTAATTTTACCAGAATTTATTACCATAATGCGGTCGCAAAGTTCGATAAGTACATCGAGGTCTTCGCCAACAAAGATTACGGCAACGCCATTTTCTTTTTGGCCGTTTAAAAGATTATAAATTGTATAAGAAGAGTTTACATCGAGCCCACGAACAGGGTAAGCCGCCATTAGAACCGAAGGCGAAGAAGCAATTTCTCGGCCAACGAGTACCTTTTGAACGTTACCGCCCGAAAGTTGACGAACGGGGGTATTGGCGTCGGGGGTTACAACCTCTAAATCTTTAATAATACGTTCGGCCAAGTCTTTAGGAGCCTTTCTTTTAAGGAAGAAAGAACGGCCTTTACTATAACTACGAAGCATTATGTTATCGACAATGTCCATATTTCCAACAAGGCCCATACCAAGACGGTCTTCGGGAACGAAGGAAAGGCGAACGCCAAGTTCACGAATTTGAATTGGAGTTTTGTTTCTTAGGTTTTCGGGCTTGTTTTCATCGGGGGTATAGTAGGTAATTTCGCCACTTTTTAGTTTATGAAGACCGGCAACCGCTTCGAGCAGTTCGCGTTGGCCGCTACCTGCGATACCTGCAATACCGAGTATTTCGCCCGATTTAGCAGTAAAAGATACGTTATCTAAAATTTTACGGCCCTCTTCGTCGACACTAACGAGGTTAGAAACAACGAGGCGGTCGGTAGACTTTTTAGGTTCGCTACGCTCTATATTAAGGTCAATTTTTTTACCCATCATCATTTCGGTAAGTTCCGCTTCGCTTGTTTCGGCGGTATTTACCGTTGCAACGTGTTCACCCTTACGAAGAACGGCTACTCGGTTAGAGATAGAAAGAACTTCGTGCATTTTATGGGTAATTATAATGATAGATTTGCCATCTTCACGCATACGGCGCAAAATAGCAAAGAGTTTTTCGGTTTCTTGGGGGGTTAAAACTGCGGTAGGTTCGTCGAGAATAAGAATATCGGCACCGCGGTATAAAACCTTTAAGATTTCTACCGTTTGCTTTTCGGAAACCGACATATCGCAAATACGCTTTTCAGGGTCGATAATAAAGCCATAACGTTGGGTAATTTCGATAACCTTTTTGGTAACCTCTTTAAGATTAAAGCGCTTACCGTCATTTATACCGAGCACAATATTTTCGCTTGCCGTAAAAACGTCGACAAGTTTAAAGTGTTGGTGAATCATACCTATTTTGTAGTTAAAGGCTTCTTTAGGGGAAGAAATAACAACCTCTTCGCCATCGATAAGGATTTGACCTTCATCGGGGAAATAGATGCCCGCAACCATATTCATAAGGGTAGTTTTACCGCTTCCGTTTTCGCCGAGTATGGCAAGGATTTCTCCCTTGCGCACTTCGAGATTACAGTTATTATTAGCAACAACTGTACCGAAAGTTTTGGTAATTCCACGACATTCCAAAGCGATTTGATTTGCCACAATATACCTCCAATTTAACAATTTAAATCCGATAAAAGCAAAAAATATTTTACCCTTATCGGGTTTAAATTATAGGGCCGATTAGTAGAAAATAGGCGGAGTTTAAGGCTCCGCCTATTTATAGTTTGTATTAGTCGTAAATTTCGTTTAAGAGGGTGATTCCGTCGATGCGGAGGTCGAAGTAAGGAGCAGAACGAGATTCAGATTCGTGGAAGTAGCCATCAGAGATAGCTTCGGTTTCGGGAACATAATCGCCGAAATCGTCTACGTCTGCTTTATAGGTTTCGAGAGCTTTTCCGCCAACGGTGAAGTTCTTAGTATCGAATACGTGAACGGTTCCTGCTTTAAGGTTATCAGCAGCAGCTTTAATAGCGTCTACAGTACCTTCGGCAGCAACGTCGAGGTTTATACCGGTAAGAACAACAGAACCTTCTTCAATTCCGCCGCACCAGTCGTCGGCAATTTCTTCGCCCTTAACTACGCTTCTGATGATGTAGTTGTAATAAGGAGCCCAGTTGATAGCGGAAGAAACGATAAAGGTTTCGGGGCAAGCGTCGTATGTGCTTCCGTTGTAGGAAACGTTGGGAACGCCGGCAGCTTCACAAGCGCCGGGAGCGCCCATAGAGTCGGCATGTTGAGAGATAAGAACGCAGTTTTTAGCAAGAAGAGCTTCGGCAGCGTTTTGTTCTTCAACAGCATCGTACCAAGAACCGGTGAACTGAACTTCCATGGTTACAGAGGGACATACGGATTTAGCGCCAAGATAGAAAGAGGTATAACCGGAGATAACTTCGGCATAGGTGTAAGCGCCAACGTAGCCGATTTTAGCTTGTTCAGCGGTAATTTTTTCAGCTTCAATCATTTCGTTAAGCTTCATACCGGCAGCGATACCAGCAAGGTAACGGCCTTCATAGATAGAAGCGAAAGCGTTGTTGTAGTTGGGGAGTTTTTCGGTGTGAGCTTTAGTACCGGTAGCGTGGCAGAACTGAACGTCTTTAAATTCTTTAGCAGCCTTAATCATAAATTCTTCATGGCCGAAAGAGTTAGCAAAAACGATGTCGCAGCCTTGGTCTACGAGGTCGGCAGCAGCTTGATAGCAAGCGTCGGTTTCAGGAATGTTAATTTTAACAAGAACCTGGTCGTCGGTAAGGCCGGTAGCTTCCTGAATAGCGTCTACAGCGTTAAGGAAGTTGAGGTCGTAGGTAGATTTGTCATCATGTAGGCAGATGAAACCAATTTTGAAATCGTCGGGGATTTCGTAATCTACTACGAGTTCGGGAGCAGCGAGGGGAGAATCGCTCATACCAAGAGCGTCTTCTGAGTTTGGTCCGCAAGCAGCAAGGCAGAAAAGCATTGCCACAGCAAGAACAAGTGCGAGTAGCTTTTTCATAAAAATTTCCTCCAAAAAATATTTTCGGGTTACCCCTATGATACGGAGCTCATCTGCTACCGTATCAGTTAACTTTATTCTACTCTTTTTTACCTAAAAAGACAAGCGTTTTTTAAAATTTTTGAAGAATTATTTGTAATTTTTGCCTAAAAAGTTACTATTTTTAGTTTAGTTTTCTTGACAATATTATTATATTATGATATTTTTAATAAAGGTTTAATACCTTATACGAAAGGCAGGAACTTTTATGCAAAAAACACTTTACGAAAAAAACAACGCTAATTTACCTCGTCTTGAAACCGACACCTTTTTTGTTGATTTTACCGACGAACACAAATACACAGGCTATATTAACAATATGGTTGAATTCATAAACGGATTTCAACTTAAAAACACCGAACATTGGGCAAGATTTGTTGAACAGTTCCGCCACGATGCCGACGGTGCCGACGGCGGTTGGCGCGGCGAATATTGGGGAAAACTTATGCGCGGCGCTTGCTTTGTATACTCCCTTAACAAAGACCCTGAACTTTATAATGTTTTAAAGAAAACCGTTAGCGATATGATAGACAGCGCAGAAAACGACGGACGCATTAGCAGTTACGCTCGCGAGAGCGAATTTAACGGTTGGGATATGTGGTGTAGAAAGTATGTTTTACTTGGTATGCAATACTTTATTGAAGTTTGCGACGACGCCGCTTTTATAGAAAAGATTGTTGCTTCTATGAAGGGCCAGGTTGACTACCTTATGGAACATATTGGCGACGACAAAATGGTTATTACCTCTACCTCTACCTTCTGGGAAGGCCTTAACTCTTCTTCTATTCTTGAACCGGTTGTTCGCCTTTATAACATTACCGGCGAAGAAAAATACCTAACCTTTGCAGAACATATTGTTAAAAACGGCGGCATTGCAAGTAACGACGTTGTAAAACTTGTTTTAGAAAGCGACATTCTCCCCTACCAACTCCCCGTTAAAAAGGCTTACGAAATGATTTCTTTCTTTGAAGGAATTCTTGAATACTACCGCGTAACCAAAGAAGAAAAGTATAAAACCGCAGTTATTGCGTTTGCCGACAGAATTTTAAAGAGCGACTTTACCGTTATCGGTTGTTGCGGTTGTTACTACGAAAACTTCGATAATTCTACCGTACGCCAGGCAAACACTAACCCCATTAAAATTCAACAAGAAACCTGCGTTACCGTAACACTTATGAAGTATATGTATCAGCTAACCCTTTTAACAGGCGACGCTAAATACGTAGATGCTTTTGAACGTTCTATGTATAACGCTTACCTCGGCGCTATTAACACCGAAAAGGTTACTAATAAAAAGCTAGAAGCCGAACATCCCGAATACTTTATTGAACCCCTACCCTTCGACAGCTACAGCCCCCTTGTTGCTGCTGCTCGCGGTATTGGTATCGGCGGTATGAAGGTTATGAGAGATAACCACTACTATGGTTGTTGCGTATGTATTAGTCCTGCCGGACTTGGTATGTTCGCGAAAATGGCTCTTTTAAGTTCGAAAAACGGTTTTGCGCTTAATCTTTATAACGAAGGCGTTATTAAGGCAACCACACCTGCCGGAAACGCTGCCGTATTCACTACCGAAACCGAATACCCAAAAAGCGGCAACATTAAGGTTACCTTAAACCTTAATACCGACGAAGAATTTGAACTCAAGGTTAGAAACCCCGAGTGGAGTAAAACTACTACCCTTTTAGTAAACGGCGAAAGCGTTCCCGCAACCGAAGGTTATATTACCTTAAACCGAGTTTGGAAAGACGGCGACACTATTGAACTTATACTCGATATGAGAACCCAAGCTTTCTACGTTTCGGTAGAAGGACCTAAGCTTGTTACAGGCTTTACTCCTGCCGACAGAATTTTACCCGCCTACGAAAAAGACGACCCGCTTGCTAAAGAACGTATCGCTCTTAGAAGAGGCCCTGTTTTCTTAGCTCAGGAAAACCGCCTTGGCTGTAACGTAGACGAAGCTACCGCATTTGAAATTGGCGAAGACGGCTACGTTGAGGTAGAAGTTTCTGACAAGGTTCCATTTAGACACCTAGTTGGCGCAGAAGTTCCCCTAAAAGATGGTTCTAAAATGCTTCTTTGCGACTATGCTTCGGCCGGCAAACTTTGGACCGAAGAAAGCAAAATGGCAGTTTGGATGCTTTCTAAATAATAAAACAAAACTAAACCCCTTGATGAAATCATCAAGGGGTTTTATTTTTGGTTATTTGAAAATTGGTTGTTTTTCGGGTTCTTTTACAGGTTCTTCTTTTTGGGTTTTCTTTTTAGCACATAACCAATATGCACCGTAGAAGATTACTATATAAACCACGAAAAGCATTATAACTATTAAGGGGTAGAAAACGGGGTGGCCGTTTACCAGGTTATAAAAAATGGTATAGGGAGTTCCGTCGGGGGTCATTAGGAACATATAGTTATAAGGAATAGTAATATTAGCAATATAGGCCATTATACTAAAGATTGCCAAAATTCCTACATTTATTCCAATGTTGCGTTTTTTCATTTTAGCCATACCGGTAATTAAAACATATAGCGAACCGAAGCCCGAAACACTATGAGTAATACCCGAAACTACGTTATCGAACCCAAGGGTTGGGTAGGCGTTATAGTTTTGCCCCGCGCCGATTATTCCGAATATTGCGGCACAAATACCAAAAATTCCGACAAAGTCGATAGCGGCTTCTTTAATTCTGCCCTTTGTAAAGGCGGCAAGAGGAAGCGCTATTAACATTATGCTACAGAAAAAGAGCGGTAGGTTATGTAAAACAGCGTCGAGCAAATCGCCGCCGCGATATCCTAAAAGACCTATTTTAAAAAGTTCAAAACCGTCGATAAGCAGAGCCGCCGCAATTAAAACTCTGTTTTGTTCCTTAGGCGATTTTTTGGCGTTTTTAAGACCAAGTATAACCGCTAAAATTATCATTAAACTTAAATAAACCAGGGTAACGGTTATATGTTGCCACGAAAGGAAGCCTTCGGGCGCTTTGGTATAACCGCCTATACCAAAAAATTCTTTCATGCAAACTCCTCTTTCAAGGTTTTATCAGTACACTCATTTATATAGCACAAAGGCACCAAAAAAGCAATAAGATTAGCCTTTTTGATACCTTCTTGTAACTTTTTGTCGTAAGCTTAATTTAAACTAACAATTAAATATTCAAAACTATATATGTTTTTTATAAACAAGGTTATTGCCGCATCTTTGTATGTTAGAGCGGCTTGGTCGGCGTGTTTTACAAAGCGTAAATCGGTTACGCTATATGTATAACGGCTGCCCTGCATATCGGTAAAAAAGAGGGTATCGCCTACCGAAATTTCGCGAAAGAAATCGAACTGACCTTTTTGGGTTGTTGCCCCAATTATAAGGTTTTTCGTATATGCGCTTCCGCTAAATTTACAGGGGTGTTTGGTTGTGTTTTCAAAATTATTTGCAACCGGTAGGACCAAACCAAAACGCGGCATTTCTAAAAGGCCTATAAAATCGGTTTTGTTTACCGAAAGGGTTGGCATAGTGTTTTCTAGTTTTTCTTCTAAAACGGCACCTGTTGGGGCAGGAATTATAGAACAAATTTCTTCTACCGTTTCTTTTAACCTTTTGGCAGAAGAGTTTATCCCCCATTGCCACAAACACAAAAGCAATAAGGCCGCGGCTAATAAAACCGACCCTACTAAAATAAGAGCCTTTTTTAAATTTAGGCTTTTAAAGTTTATCATATACCTTTTCTCTTTCTGATAATTCCTAAAATAATAAGCACTGCGCCCGAAATGTTCATAATTATTATATAGGGCAACATATTAGATGTATCGCCCGTTTTAGGCGGGTCGAAGGGTTCTATTTCGGTTTTAGTGTTGGTTATAACAAAGGTATTGTTGTTAGCGGTAGTAGTCATAACATAGCCGGTTGGAACATTTCGCTCTACTGCTCTAAAGGTTGCAGCCCCCTTTTCTACCCAACTATACGACCAGTTATTTTCTTTAGAAAGGGTAACCTTTTTATAAAGCATTTTGTCCTTATAAATTTCGACTTCGATACTTTTTGGGCGAGATTCGCTTTTATCGCCCTTCCAAAGTTTTAAAACCTTATATTCGGTTTCGGGGGTAGTAGAAATTGCTTCTATCTTTGAGGCTATATTAACATTATATTGCCAAAGGTTGTTTTGATTCAGGGTTGGCAAGGTTATTAAAGCAGAATCGAGAAAATAGACAACATTTTCGCCAAAAACATTTTCGGCGGCAGCTAAATAAAGACCAACCTCTAAATTATTAAACGCTACTTGGCCGTTTTGGTTGGTTAAGTCAACCTTTAAAGGCGCTATATTATTAGTAAAAATATAGTTTTCTAGGGTTGAGCGCACCTGGTCCCATTCGTTAGTTGAAGTTATACCGTTTAGGGTAAGGTTAGTATCTTTAAAATTTTCGGAAAGCGTAAACTGAAAATCTTTAGAAACAGAGGCGACTTTATAGAGTTTTACCTCGATACCCGAAAAGGCGGTTTCGTTATATATATAAGAAATAGTAAGCGCAGCCTTTTTATTTATATCGATAGGTTCTTTCGCGTTAGAGGTAGAAGCTGCATTAGCGTAAAAAGGCATAGCGAAAAGGCAAAAACAAATTAAAAAAGCAACTAGGATAGTTCTTCTTTTAGCCATTCATCTTCCTCCTTTGAAATTAGGGGTTTAGAACCCTTATCTCGATATTTAACCATTAAGATAATTAGTAAAACGAGCAAAATTGGGGCGGCTACAACGGGGGTTGCAACCAACGAATCAATTTTATATGCGTTAGAGTTTACATAAAGAACAGGCGTAGCGTTTTCAACCCTTGTTCCCCTAACTAAAAGCCTATGAGAATTTATACCGTAAGGGGTACAGGTTAAAAGGGTACATAGGTCCTCCCCTTCTACGATTTGGATGTCGGAATATTCGGTTGGGCGAACGATTTTAATTTGGTCTACCTGATAGGTAAAGGTTTGATTTAATATTGTAATTTGAAAGGTGTCGCCTTGTTCCATTTTGTCGAGTTCAGTAAAGAGTTTTGCGTGGGGCAGTCCTCGGTGGGCCGAAAGTACGCTATGGGTATTTTCGCCCCCTATGGGAAGCGAAGTTCCTTCTATATGGCCGCAGGCAATATTTAAAACTTCGGTTGAAACGGTATGATAAATAGGGATTTCTACCCCAAGTTTTGGAATAGAAATGTAGCCCATTATACCGTTTTTATTTATATTTAAAATATCGTTATAACCCGAAAGTTTAGTATAGTCGTTTAAGGGGAATCTAAGGTTTGCAAGGTTAGTATTATATTCTTTAGCGCTAGTAAAATATTCTTCGTAATCTTCGGGTTTTAAAGACTCTAAAATATCGCGATAGTTTTCTACCGCGCGGGTTTGGGTTTTAGAGTTCCAATACTGGCTAACCGAAGGATAAAGCAGCCCACAGACGCCTACGAATAGCATTAGGACCAGTATAATTCCTATTTTATTTTTCTTCATAAGTATCTGTTCACCGCCTTATTTAAAGGTTTAAGGTTTTTTAGACGGCGGCAGAAGACGGATAAACATCCGCCGCCTGTCTTAAACTTTATCTAAACTGCGCTTTCGCGCAGTTTAGATAATTTAAGTATAAATTAGTCTTCGTAGATAGACATCTTCTTGCGGGTCATCATAAATACGCCGGCTAAGGTTACAAGAACAGCGCCGCCAAAGATTAACCACATAGTTCCCATTCCGCCGGTTTCGGGAAGTACGGTACCGGAGTTATTAACGATGATATCGCTGATAGCACCGTTTGCTACGTCTACGGTCATATCGCCACTGATGAGGGTTTGAACGCCGGTTTCGTTATGGGTAGCAGTAATGGTAAAGTTAAGGGGTTCCATTGTGTTGTAACCGTCAGGAGTGGTGGTTTCTTCAAGAATATATTCGCCATCGTCAAGACCGTTCCAAACGAACTGGGTTTTACCTTCAGCAGCGGCATTTACTGAAACTAAAGTTTTAACGCCGTTTACCATTTTAGAAAGGGTAAAGCCTGCGCCTTCAAGTGCAGCGCCGTCTTCGCTGTTAGCCTTTTTATCGATGGTTAGGTTGTAGGTATAAACTGCTACTTCGTCGGAGGTAGTACCGGTAGAAGTATTATCATAGGGGTCGTTAGAATATTCAAGAACTACTCCGTTAGTATTTCTAACAGCAGGGCCTTCAAGAACGCCTTTATAAGTAACTTCAAAAACGGTATCTTTAGTTACTCCGGCAATAGCGGTAATGTCTTCGAAAACTACTTCGAAGCTACAATCGTCGGCATCTTCAACAACATCGTACTTGCCGGTAATATTTAATACGGTATCGCCATTTTTTGCAGTAACAACAACATCACTTTCGGTATCGAGTACGAAGCCGTTAAAGGTATCGTGGAAGATAAGGGTATATTCTTCATAAGAATCGAAATAATCGCCAAGAGTAGCGGTTAATTTGAAGTCTACCTTATCGCCGATGTCTGCGTCGGCAGAATCTTCCCAATCGCTTGTAACTCCGGTAGTATCGTTAACGTCTTTAACCTTTTTGGTAACGGTGGGTAGACCGAACTTAGGAGTAATGGTAATATCATCCTGACCTTGTGTTTTTACCATGATGAAGGATGTTGCATTATGCTCACCGTCTGCAATATTGGTTACATCGGCAAAAAGCCAATAGCCTTGTGCAAGTTCTTCAGTTGCGCCGCCGGAGATAGCTGTTCCTTCAATATCTGCAAGTGCGATTTCATCATAGATAGCCTTAGCTAAATCGTTCATATCATCAGAGTTGTCTGCAATAGCATCGATATATGCGATAACTTCTTCGGCAGTGTCAACATCGGCTACATCTATAGCTGCTATAAGAACGTCAAGATATTCTTGACCGTTTACAGTGTAAGCATAGTTGTAGCAATCTTTGTTATGGGTGTGATTTTCGGCACATTTTAAACTTGTAGTAAGGGTCATAAGTTGATAACCTTCATACTCACGGTTAGCATCGGTTCCGATGGTAACGGTTGCCGCAAATGCGGGGATGCTCATGGCAAAAACTAATGCCAATGCCAATAAAAGAGAAACTAGTTTTTTCATAATTTTTTTCCTTTCTTTTTTTGTATTTTTGCTGTGTTTTGCGCCCGCAAAATAAGAAACGTTATCCGTAGCCATTCCTTTTTGCTTACGCTTTTTGTCAAATATATATACAAGGGGCGTAATAATAAACATTACGCTCACAAGTAACAATGGGTAGGTTCCTATTCCGCCGGTTTCCGGCAGATTATAGGATAAAAGTTCGTTTGTTACGTCTATATGACCAACCTCTTCAAACGGAACTCGTACTAAATCGTGTTCTTCCTTTAGGTCATTATAGACATCACAATTACCGTCGGCATTACTACAGAAGGTAAACTCGTGTATCGTTTCATCTAACTTATAGCCCGGAGGAGCGGTTAGTTCCTTAACATAATAAATTTTATGTTCTCGAAGAATGATACCGTTTTCTACATTGGTTTCGAAGTAGGCTTTACCGTCTTGGCCGGTTGTAGCCGTTGTAATTAAACCGCCTTGGTCGTTAAACAGACCAAATGTAGCGCCCGGCAAATACAAATTTTTATCTTCGGCCGAAAGTTTATGTACAAATACCGAAAAGGCGTTTGATGCAATATTGATATCGGGGAAAATGCGTTCGGTACTTGAATCGGTTGCCTTGCCGTTCCAAAGAGAAATTGATGCGGTATTTTTATAGTTAACCGCTTGGAAATTTTCGATGGTTGGCATAATTAGCGACGTTCGATAGTCTAACCTATAGGTTACGGGTTGCGGGTTTAGTATTGTTACCTTTAAGACATGCTTATCGTGAACCTCGCCTATATCTTCGTGATTATTATAATCGTAAACGTAATCTACGCCTTCTTGTAAGACGACTTCATTTCCGAAGGCATCATAAGAAGTAATAACAAGCGAACCTCTCATAAAGGCTAGGGTTGGGGTCATTTCGTCTAGTATTACAAGCGGGTCGCCACCGGTTAGGTTTAGTTTAGCTTCGTTTACGATAATACTGTATTTTACAATTGTATCTTCACGCGGGTAGTCTTCTTTTTGAATTATTCCGGGAAGCGGAACGGTTTCATTAACATAGAGTTGAGTTGAAGTTATGTCTTCGAAGTTCTTACTAGTAAGGCCCACGCCATTTCTTACATACGAATTTAAGCCGCCATACTCTTCTAATTCGTTTGTTACGTCGGTTTCGTAGGTAATTGTAAAGGTTGTATCTTCTATTTCGTGCCAACAGTCGCAGTAAGCGGTACCTCCCCAAGTGCCACATACACCATCTTTTTCACCGCAAGTTTCGGGAGTGCAAACACAGCGTTGTACTATAGCAATCCCTGCGCCATATTCCCACGTATAGAAGTCATAGGCGTATGGGTCGTTTTCGGTTGCTACCCAAAGGTTTGGTACGTTTATTTCTGTTCCAAAATAGTTGGCGGTAAAGCTACTTATACTTATAATGTTGTCGGCTAAATTTATCCAGGTACCACCGTTGGTATAGGCCTCCATTGAGTCGGAAATAGTCCAGTCGCGCTCTGCTCTTTCAGTTAGTTCTTTTTTAGGTATTGTTGCCTTAATTTCCCAAATAATTTTAGCGCCGCTAGCGTCGGTTACTAATGTGCCGTTTTTATAAATTGCTGCATGAACATCGCCGTGAGAGAACTTAACCCAGCCTGTTGAACCTTCGTTATCTACCGTAATAGTATTAGCGTAGTCAAGGCCACCGGCAATGTCTACGTGGGTAGGAGTTACTGTATAGTCGATATGATAGGTATAGTTATTGTTACCGAGCACGAGTTCGTGAGGCGAATTAGTATTTTTATTACAAATAACGGTTTCGGGCACTCTATAAGACCAACCGTTTGTTCCCCAGGTTAGGTTGGGGTCGCCTTCGTAAACAGTCCAGGCGTGCCAAGTTTCTTCGCCTGTTTCGGGGTTAAATATTGTAACGCCGAACTTAATACCTGCCGCCTTGTCGGATTCGGTATAGGTATATTCATAGGTTGAATCGTAGTTTGCAATTTGGTCGGTTATAACGCTTCCAACAATGTTAGAAAGTTGGTTTCCTTCTATAACTGCCGACCAATATATTTTACTTTCGTCGAGTTTGGTAGCGTGGTTCGGGTTGTTTGCGTTTTCCGGTCCGCCCGCTAATCCCCACTTTTCAACCTCGGTTTTCTCAATCTCTTCTCGCGGGGGTTCAACGGTCATATTTATTTTTCCGTCGAAATTAATTTCAGTTTGTTCTCTGGGTATAATAATACCTATTGTCATACTAACCATTACGTCGGAAAGGTTATTCGACTTTTCGTTAAAGGTTATTTTTACTAAACCGGTTTCATCTATACTCCAAGAGCCAATCTCATTATCGTTTACTATAAGTTTATCGCCGCCAACGCTTGCTATAATTACTCCTTCGGGTAAACGGTATTCGTAGGTTCCCTTATTGAAACCGTCGGCACGCGCTATGGTAAGGGTAAGCTTATATATGGTTTCGGCGTGAACTATAAAGTTTCCGTTTTCGTCTTTAGGAACGGCGTGTTCACTGGTATCGGACAAGGCGAAGTAATAATTACCGCCATTCTTGTTTAGGTAGTCTACTAAATCATAAATATTTTCGGTGTTTTTTGCGTTTTTAAGGTTATAAGTTTGAGCCTTTTTAGTGGCGCCTGTTTGTTCCGATTCGGTTTTAGTATCGGTTGCAGTAACGAATACCGCAGGTCCGTTTGAAATATCGTAAAGAGGGTTATAGGTTGAACGCTTAGTTATAGTACCAAAGCCCGAAACAGACGGGTCGGTTAAAGAGATAAGTTTTGTTTGAACCTTATCTTCTATATCGCCGCAAATTACATAACAGGTTGTTGTCTTAGCGGTTGCTATAATTCCAACCGTGTTATCTTTAAAGAAAACCAAGTCGCCGCTTAAAGGTTTATATTCGCCGGCGGCCTTAAATTTACCTAGCGCTTTCCATTGTTCGGCCATTGAATTAGCGCCGGTATTTATTGGGTATTCGTTAAGGTCGGCCTTTGCATAGTTAAGACAAAAGGCTACAAAGGTTGCCGACCAGTCGCTATACGGAACGCCATACCAAGCGCCGTATCGGGTATAGCCATGTTTAACACCGTTTTGGTCTACTTGGAAGTTAAGTTCGCTTTCGCCGTAACCAACCTGAGTTTTAGCTATACCTACTAAATCTTCGGCCAAGTTGCCTGTATAGGGGTAGTTTTCGAATTTTTTCTGCCAATTAAGTTGAGATTCGGTATCGGCCTCAGGGCTAGAATAACATTCAACAGTATGGGTATGTTCGATTTCGGGACAGGGGTTTTGGCAAGATTCGTCGTGGGTATGTTCGGTTATAAAGCAGTCGGCATTTCCTGCAAGGGTAAGGCCGGGCTGGCGTAAAATCCAGAACACATCGAGCGATACTACGAGGGAGAGAACAAGCAGAATGGCTAACATTCGCGTTCTTTTAACTCGTTTTCTATATACGTTGTTTATTGTTTCACGCAAGAGATTCTGCACGTTTCTCCCTCCTTTCGTTTAAATAGTTTTAGATAGTTTTAAAATACAAATCCAAATTTAGGGATTGGCCAAGCTCTTATGAAAACCTTTCCGATAATGTCGTCCTTTGAAACGGCGCCAATAGCAGAGTTTCGGCTATCTACCGAATTGGAACGCCTATCGCCCATTACGAAATAGCCTGTTCCCGAAACCTTATAGGGGAACTCTAAATCGCAATCGCCTAGGCCTTTTTCGGTAACATAGGGTTCTTCGAGCAGTTCCCCGTTTACGTAAACGTTACCGTCGGCATCGATAGCAACTTCGTCTTCGGGGAGGGCTATTACTCGTTTGAGTAGTATTTTACCCTGGTAATAAAAGCCGATTAAATCGCCTCGGTTAAAGTTTTTCGTTTTAAGCAGAACAACTATTTCATCGTGTCCAAGGGTTGGCGACATACTGTCGCCCGAAACTTGAAGAATTGGTAAAAACAGGGTTGTAACCAAAACCGCTATTGCGGCTACAACTATTAAAACCGAAATGGTGCCTTTAAGGGCTTGGCGGTAATAACTGCCGCGCCTTATGCGCTTTCGTTCGGTTTGAATTTCGGGTAAGGTTGGAACTGTAACCTTTTTTTCGTGTTTACCGGACATTTTTTACTCCTTGTTTAGGTTGTTTTTAACTTTTTCCAGTTCTTTAATTTCTTGCTGTAATTTTTTGAATTTTTGATATTCGGTTTTATAATGTTCATTAAGGGTTGCGATTTGGTTTTCGGCTTCTAAAACCCTTTTTGTGCAAGATTTTTCGGTTTCTGACTTTAAGCGAGAAATTTCGTTTAGGTAAAGGTCGGCTGTCATTTGAGCGGTTGAGAAAATGTTTGTCATACCTACCGCTGCTTCGGCAATAGAACCTGCAACCGAAAGACCTATTCGTTTATCTTCGAGTTGTTGTTTTAAAACTTCTACCTCTTCCAGAAGTTGCTCTTCGTTTTTCTTGAGCTGATAGATAACATCTACAAGTTCGCGGCGAGAAAGTTTTTTAAGTTCTTTCGAAAGCATTGTAGACTCCTTTCAATAATGGCTTATTTTTTAATATGTTTAAACTAAAACTTATTAGTATTCACTACAAATTTAGGCTATGCCCCCATCGTAATATATAATTATATCATTTTATATTTATAAATACAATAGCATTAGACAAATTTAGACACTAAAAAAGCCTAAAAAAATATAAAAACAACCCCGTTTGGGGTTGTTTTTAATAGAAAGATTGAGTTTTATTGGTTTTATTTCAATATATCGAGGGTTATAATTTTGTTCGCGAAGAAAAATTTGCCAAAAATATATTTGTTTGATGCGCTTTCGCTCATTGTTATAACCTTGCCATTATATAGGTCGAGCCCTTCGGCCATAGCAGGGCCTGTAAATTCTTTTTGGGGGTTATTAACATAGTAAACAGGGGCTCCGTCGAGAGTGTGTTCGCTCTTTATGCAATCGGCTTCGTTGTAAACATAGTATACCGAATCTGCTATACCGTAAGAGGTTGAAAGTACAATTTTTCCTTCGGCAAACAAAATACCTTGAACCTTATTTCTAACAGAATAAACTCTATCAGGCTTTGTTAAATCGTTTAAATTATATCTCGAAATAATAGCGTGATACAGTCCGTCAGGGGTTTCATACGGATGTTCGGTTACATACTTATTTCCGTCATGAAATTCGCCAATATATAAATAATTATTATCGGCATAAATGTAGGAGGCTTGGTTGTTTGTAGGTATAGTTTCTTTAATGTTTAAGGTATCGCCGTTTTTAGCGTTTAAAAGTTCCTCACGCGGAATTAAATGCATAGCGTCATCGGTAGCAATATATACGGTATCGCCGTTAATAGCAAC
>JAZODO010000209.1:0-6578 GCA_045597065.1 Acutalibacteraceae bacterium
TACATGCGTTATCCTTAAGGATGACCCAGAAATTACAATGTATGACCTGAACAAGCAGAACGTAGGAGGAGCAGACGTTTATGGTCTGGTTCCTGACGATGATGTTCACTTCAATGGTTGGTTTGCAGATTATATGGTTATTAAGGGAGGTTCAACAATCTTTAATGTATCTGACCTTGACCTTGATTCCAGAATTCTTATTGAGCCCTGCGCCGTACTTATTCATGCGGTTGAAAGAGCAAAGACTACCGGAATTTTAAGATTTAACAGCCGCGTTGTAGTTCAGGGTTGCGGACCTATTGGTCTTATTTGTATTGCAATTCTTCGCACAATGGGTATTGAAAACATTGTTGCGGTAGACGGCGAAGAAAAACGCCTTGAATTCGCTAAACTTATGGGCGCTAACAACACCGTTAACTTTAAAAACCACAAGGGTATTGAAGCTCTTGCCGGCGCAGTTAAAGACGCTTTCGGCGGTTACGAAGCAGATTTTGCTTTCCAATGTACCGGTTCGCCCGTTGCACACAGCAATATTTACAAGTTTATTCGTAACGGCGGCGGTCTTTGCGAACTCGGTTTCTTCATTAACGGCGGCGATGCTACCATTAACCCCCACTTTGATATTTGTGCAAAAGAAATTACAACCGTTGGCTCTTGGGTTTACACCCTTAGAGATTATGCAACCACATTTGATTTCTTAAAGCGTGCTAAGGGCATTGGACTTCCTCTTGAGAAGCTTATTACCCATAAATATCCGCTTGAACAAATTAACGAAGCTCTTGCGACCAACCTTAAAATGGAAGGCCTTAAGATTGCTATTGTAAACAAATAACCGGGGAGTAAAAAGATATGAAAAAAGCTACCGGTATTGTTGAAGTATATGGTCTTGTTGCAGCGTTCGTAGCCTGTGATGCCGGATGTAAAGCGGCAAACGTTACGGTTGAACCCTTCGACAAGAACAAACCCGGAAACCCCGACGGACTCGACGTTCCTCTAATTGTTGCAATTAAGTTTAGAGGCGGTATTACCGACGTCGAAGCCGCAGTAGAGGCTGCAAAAGTTGCCGCTAATCGTGTTTCGGGAGTTGTTACTTCTCACATTTTAACAAGCACCGAGCCCGACACCGAGCCGATGCTAAAAATTAGTGGTTTTGATAAAAACTAACCTTTAGGAGGATATAAAAATGGCTAAAGAAGCTCTTGGTATGATTGAAACTCGCGGTTTAACCGCAGCTATTGAAGCTGCCGATTCTATGGTTAAGGCTGCTGAGGTTGTTCTTATTGGTACCGAAAAAATCGGTTCCGGCCTTGTATCTGTTATGGTACGCGGCGACGTTGGTGCAGTTAAAGCTGCCGTTGAAGCAGGCGCTAATACCGCTTCTTCTCTTGGCGAACTTGTTGCTACCCACGTTATTCCTCGTCCTCACGAAGACGTGGAAAAAATTCTCCCCAAATTTTAATTAGGAGCATTCCAAAATGAAGTCTTTAGGGCTAATTGAAGTATCGGGCGTTACCGGTGCTATTGATTGTTTAGATATTATGTGTAAATCGGCCGACGTTGAGTTCGTAACTTGGGAACGCAAACTAGGAGGCAGACTTGTTACGGTAATTGTTAAAGGCAGCGTTTCTGCCGTTACCGCAGCAGTAGAAAATGCCGTTGCACTCGGAATTGTAAAACCCTGTGCCCACGCAGTTATTGCTAACCCCCACGAAGAAACCTTACGCGTTTTAGCCGTTAGCGCATCTCGTTTAAAAAAATAGGAGGTAATTTTCATGGCTGAAAAGAAAACAACCACCGCAAAACCGGCCGAAGAGGCTGTTAAAACAACACCTAAAAAGGAGGTTAAAAAAATGGCACTTGAAGCATTAGGTATGGTTGAAACCAGAGGTCTTGTTGCTGCTATTGAAGCTGCTGACGCAATGGTTAAGGCTGCTAACGTTAAACTTGTTGGTACCGAAAAAATCGGTTCCGGTCTTGTAACCGTTATGGTTAGAGGCGACGTTGGAGCAGTTAAATCTGCGGTTGAAGCAGGTTCTAACTCGGCTTCCCATTTAGGTGAACTCGTTGCTACCCACGTTATTCCCCGCCCCCACGAAGATGTGGAGAAAATTCTCCCTTCTGTAAAATAATAAAAACTTGAACTTGGAGGAAATAAAAATGGCACTTGAAGCATTAGGTATGGTTGAAACCAGAGGTTTAGTTGCTGCTATTGAAGCTGCTGACGCTATGGTAAAGGCTGCAAACGTACAACTTATCGGAACCGAAAAAATCGGTTCGGGACTCGTTTCTGTTATGGTACGCGGCGATGTTGGCGCTGTTAAGTCTGCTGTTGAAGCAGGTTCTAACTCGGCTTCTCGTTTAGGTGAACTCGTTGCTACCCACGTAATTCCCCGTCCCCATGAAGATGTGGAGAAAATTCTCCCCTCTTTAAAATAATAAATTTTCTTTAAACTAATAAGGAGGAAATGAAAATGGCACTTGAAGCATTAGGTATGGTTGAAACCAGAGGTTTAGTTGCTGCTATTGAAGCTGCTGACGCTATGGTAAAGGCTGCAAACGTTCAACTTATCGGTACTGAAAAAATCGGTTCCGGCCTTGTATCTGTTATGGTACGCGGCGACGTTGGCGCTGTTAAGTCTGCTGTTGAAGCAGGTTCTAACTCCGCTTCTCGTTTAGGTGAACTCGTTGCTACCCACGTAATCCCCCGCCCCCACGAAGATGTAGAGAAAATTCTCCCCTCTTTAAAATAGGATTACGCAAATCGTCAACATATAGCGAGGGGGAACTTCCCCCTCGGTTGACCTAATTTTCTCACTATCAAACAAAAATATTTGATTTTATTTAGGAGAAAACAATGATTGTTGGAAAAATTGTTGGAAGCGTTGTTTCCACCAGAAAAAATGATAATCTTGTTGGTTGCAAGTTTATGGTTGTTGAACCTTTAGAAGAACTTGGAAACAAGAAAGAAAAAATCGTTGCCATTGATAATGTTGGCGCAGGTATTGGCGAAATTGTTTTAGTAGCCACCGGTAGCGCTGCACGTATTGGTTGCGGTATGGCAGATGCTCCCGTAGATGCCGCTATTGTTGGTATTGTAGATAGCGGAAGCGGTCTTGCCGGAGTGATTTCATGAACATTACAAAACTCAAAGAAATTCTAAGAGAAAACGGTATTGTCGGCGCCGGCGGTGCGGGTTTCCCCACCTACGCTAAGCTTGATATGCGCGCCGACACCCTTATTCTCAACTGTGCAGAATGTGAACCTTTACTTAAACTTCACAGACAGGTGCTTGAAAACAATGCACTTGAAATTTTAAGCACTCTTGACCAAATTTCGAAAATACTGGAAGTATCTGACGTTTATATTGGTATTAAGGCTTCGTACACAAGCGCTGTAAATGCCGTAAAAGCTCAGATTGCTTCTTTTCCTAATATAAAAATATGTTCTCTACCCGAAGTTTACCCTGCCGGCGATGAGGTGGTTTTAACCTATGAAGCAACAAAAAGGGTTGTTCCCGCAGGAGAAATTCCCCTATCGGTTGGCGTTACCGTATTAAACGTTGAAACCGTTTACAACGTTTATCGCGCACTAAACGAAGATAAACCCGTTACCCACAAATACGTAACGGTTGTAGGCGAAGTTAAAAACCCGATTACTGTTTTAGCCCCTATTGGAATTACGGTAGATAAACTTATTGAAGCGGCAGGCGGTATTACAACCGACGACCCTGCTTATCTGCTTGGCGGCCCTATGATGGGAAGGCTTGGAACCCCCGCCGATACTATTACAAAAACAAGCAACGCTATTTTGGTTTTACCTAAAAACGCTCCGCTTATTAGAAGAAAACTTTCGAAGGCATCGATTAGCCTTAAAAGGGCTATGTCTTCTTGTTGTCAGTGTAACTATTGTACAACCCTTTGCCCCAGAAACCTTTTAGGCCACCCTATTGACCCCAGCGCATTTATGTTAGCGGCTTCAAACGGAGACACCAAAAACGTTAAGCCCTTTATAAATACTATGTATTGTTCGGGTTGCGGCCTTTGTGAAAGTTTTTCTTGCGTTCAAGGGCTTTCGCCCAGAACCCTTATAGGCGCTACCAAAAACGGACTTAGAGCAAACGGCTTTAAGGCTACCGAAAAGCCCGAAATGAAGGCGGTAGACCAAAACAGAAACCTTAGAATGGTTCCCGTTTCGAGGCTTCGCGCAAGACTTGGCCTTAACAAGTATAACTGCGCTGCCCCACTTATAGATTTTGATTTTAAGTTTAAACAACTTAATATTTCGCTTAGCCAACATATCGGCGCCCCCGCTGTTCCCGTTGTTAAAAAGGGTGATAGCGTAGTGGAAGGCCAAATGATAGCGGCACCCGCAGAAAATATGTTGAGCGTTGGTATTCATTCACCTATTTCCGGTACAGTAACACTTGTAACCGGCAAAAATATTATTATTAAAGCGTAAAGGAGGAACCAGTACATGAAAAAAGCTATTGGTATGGTAGAATTTAAAACAGTTTCCTCCGGTATTCGCGCCGCAGACCGTATGGTTAAAACCGCAGAGGTAGACCTTTTACAATCTGAAACCGTTTGCCCCGGAAAATTTTTAGTTTTAATCAGCGGTGATTTAAGCGCGGTTAACGCTTCGGTAGAATCGGCAAAGGTAAACGAACCCGAACAACTTATAGACAGTTTTGTTCTTGGTAACCCACACGATTCTATTTTTAGCGCTCTTTACGGAACCTCTGAAATAGAGGCGCCAAACGCCCTAGGCGTTTTAGAAACCTATTCTGCGGCATCGGCTATTGTTGCGGCAGATACCGCCGCCAAAACCGCTTTAGTAGAACTAATCGAACTTAGACTTGCTCGCGGTATGTGCGGAAAATCTTATTTGCTTTTAACCGGCGAAATTGCTGCCGTTGAGGCTGCTATTGAAACGGCTAAAAATAGTATTAGCGATAGCGGAATGTTCCTTGATAGTGCCGTTATTGCAAGACCCGACGAAAAGTTTTGGCGTAATATTTTATAAAGGAATGTGTTTATATGCTCGCAATAGAAAGACGTAACGCTATTCTTTCAAAACTTTCTGCCGAAGGTAAGGTTATTGTTGCAGATTTAAGCCGAGAATTCGACGTTACCGAAGAAACTATTAGACGCGATTTAGAAAAACTAGATAAAGAAGGGGTTGTTAAAAAGACCTACGGCGGCGCTATTGCCAACGAAAGCCTTAATACCGACCTCCCCTTTAACGTTAGAAAACGTACCAACGTTTTACAAAAACAACAAATTGCCGAAAAAATAGCCGACCTTATTCACGACGGCGACTATATTATGTTGGACGCAAGTTCTACCGCAATATTTGTTGTTAAAAGCATTAAAAACCGTAAAAACATTACCTTAGTTACAAACTCGGTTGAAATTTTACTTGAACTCGCAGACAAAACCGATTGGAACGTTCTTTCTACCGGCGGAGCCCTTAAAAAAGGCGCTTTGGCGCTTGTTGGAACTTCGGCCGAACGAATGATTCGCGGTTTCCACGTTGATTTAGCTGTTTGCTCCTCTAAAGGCGTAGACCTTAATATGGGAATTACCGATTCTAACGAAAAAGATTCCGAAATTAAACAGGCTATTTTCGCCGCTGCCGACCGCAAAATTTTAGCCGTTGACAGCAGCAAGTTTGATAAAATTTCTTTTGTAAAGGTTTGCGAAACTCGCGACGTTGATACCATTGTTACCGACAGCAAACCCTCTGACCGTTGGGTAGAGCATTTAAAAGAAAACAACGTAGATTTAATTTACTAACCAGAAAGGTCGACCTTAAATGAAAGTCCTTGTTATAAATGCAGGTAGTTCTTCACTAAAATACCAATTATTCGATATGGAAACCGCAGAGGTTTTAGCTAAAGGCCTTTGCGAAAGAATTGGCGCCGGCGGCACTATTACTCATAAGCCCGCAAACAAAGAGGTTTATTCGGCAGAAGTTGACCTTCCTACCCACGATGAGGCTCTATCACTTGTTTTAGGACTACTTGTTAGCCCCGAACACGGAGTTGTAGAAAGCGTTGACGAAATTGATGCCGTAGGCCACAGAATTGCCCACGGCGGAGAAAAATATAAGGCTTCTTCTTTAATTGATGACGAAGCAATTGATTACCTTGAAACAATAGTTCCCATTAACCCTTTACACGGACCACCTGCAATAAAGGGAATTCGCGCTTGTAAAAGACTAATGGACAAAACTCCCCAGGTTGGCGTATTTGATACATCCTTTTACTCCGGTATGGAAGATTTTAGAACCATATACGCTATTCCCTATGAGTTTTATACCGAAAATAAAATACGCCGCTACGGTTTCCACGGAACATCTCACAGATATGTTTCGGCAAAGGCGGCCGAAATGCTGGGCAAAGATATTAAAGATTTAAAAATAGTAACCTGCCACCTAGGAAACGGTTCTTCTATTACTGCAGTAGACGGCGGAATTGCTATTGATACCTCTATGGGCTTTACCCCACAAGAAGGAATTCCTATGGGAACCAGAAGCGGTACTATTGACCCCACTGTTATTCCCTACATAATGAAGGC
>JAZODO010000210.1:0-4559 GCA_045597065.1 Acutalibacteraceae bacterium
TACGCCGATTTTAGCGAGAGGAGAGCCGATGGGGCCCATAGAATAAGGAATAACGTACATAGTACGGCCCTTATAGCTACCGCGAGCGATTTTATAAAGTTTTTCGTACATTTCTTCAGGGTCGCACCAGTTGTTAGTGGGGCCAGCTTCTTCTTTAGTAGGTGTGCAGATGAAGGTACGGTCTTCAACACGAGCAACGTCGTTAGGGTTGGTTCTGTGGAGGTAGCAACCGGGAAGTTTTTCTTGATTTA
The DNA here is from genome assembly GCA_045597065.1 of Acutalibacteraceae bacterium. Lineage (GTDB taxonomy): Bacteria > Bacillota > Clostridia > Oscillospirales > Acutalibacteraceae > SFWF01. The sequence goes on from JAZODO010000210.1 coordinate 252, forward strand.
AAACTTCGAGTTCGCCAAGGCGAACAGCTTCTTCGCGAAGTTCGTCGCGTTGAGCGTCGGTACCATTTACCCAAACAACATTTTCAGGCTGTAAGAGTTCTTTCATTTCTTCGAGCCATTTAAGAACGGAAGGGTTTTTAGTCATTTTTATTTCTCCTTATAAAGATTTTCGATGTTTTGAAAGTGGACCCGAAACACCGGAAATCCAATTTTCACCGAATACATTATACATAATAATTGTTCCAAAATCAAGCATTATTACTCTTGTTTTATTTTTTTTAACATTTTATATAAAAAAGAACGGTAAAAATACCGCTCTTTATAAGTTACGACTAGGTTTTAACAATTATTGGCATTATGCCGTTTGGCTCAATATCGATAACGGCATAACTTGTTCCCCCTTCGCGGCCGCTTGAAAGCGAACCGGGATTAACAAAATATATTCCCTCTTCATAGTCTATTTTAGAAATATGAGTATGGCCATATAAAACAAGTTTTGCGCCGCGCAGTTTTGCTTCGGCCTTTAATCGGCCAAGCCCCGACTTTACCGAATACGGGTGACCGTGGGTAAAAAAGATAGTAACCGAATTTAAAAGAGTTTCTTTAGCCGAAGGCAGCATAGAAGAAAAATCGCAATTACCGCAAACTTTATGAAAAATTCGGTCGGGGTAAAGAAACTCTAAATCTTCTATATCGTTTACACAGTCGCCCAAAAAGAAAATATTTTTAGCGGTAGGTTGGGCTTCGATTGCCTTTTCAATTTCCGACGTTCTGCCGTGAGAATCAGATATAACAAGAATTCGCATAAACTGTCCTTTCATAAAGTTTAGTACCTTTAAATATAATTATATAGCAAAGCCGAGGTGATTTCAATGAATAACAATAGAAACCTTAATGGTTTAAACGAAAAGGCTATAAAGGCGGCCATTAAAAGCGGCAATAAAGATGTTCTTTTAAACTCGCTTTCCGAAACCGACAAAGAAGTTTTAAAATCTTTTATGAACAACAAAGAAGCTAGAGACAAACTACTTTCGTCCCCCGAAGCAAAGGCCCTTATTTCTAAACTTATGGGAAGAGGTTAAATATATGGACGATATAAGCGAAAAGTTAGCCGAACTGCTTAATGACCCCGGCGGTATGGAAAAAATAAAAGGTATGGCTCAAAGTTTGCTTTTTGAAGAAAAGCCGAAAGAAAAAGAAGAGATTTTGCCTGCCGACCTAGACATAGGAGCAATAACCAGGGTTTTAGGGATGATGAAGCAAGGCTCAAACGACGATAGCCGAGTACGGTTACTGCTTGCCCTTAAACCAAACCTTTCCCCCGATAGGCAGGCTAAGGTAGATAGCGCAATTAAAATTTTAAAACTTATTGAACTAGCCCCTTTGCTTGGAGATTTAGGGCTATTTAGTTTATAAAGGGGTGTAGCGGTTGGAAGAGATGAGCAAGGAAGAATTTAACCGCATTAAAGAAGAATCGGTAAAAAGAATGAGGGAACTTTATACGCGTCCTATGCCTCCCTACCCAGATTTTATAAGTATAAATGCAACAAAAAAACAAAATATAAAACCAGAAACAGAAGAGCAAAATCATTTAGAAAAAAAGAAAGAAGAATGTATACAAAACAGAGCAAAAAATATAGGCTTTTTAGAAAATTTTAACCTTGGGAAACTTCTTAAAAATTCTGACACACTTTTAATACTGGGTCTTATAATATTGCTGCTTTCAGACAGCGCTGATGAAAAGCTTATTTTAGCCCTTTTGTTTATTATGATGTAAACTTTTAAAAACACTTTAACGGGCTAAAAATTGTTACAAAATTTTAGTAAATTCGACAAAATCATAACATTATGTAAACAAGATTAACCTGTTGAGTTTTTACACTTATTAACCGAGTTTTCCACACCTTTTAAACGATAAAATGACCATTTCAAGCCAAAAACAACCTAAAAGTGTGGATAACTCGGTGGATAATGTGAATTACTAGGTTGATTTTTTAACATTTAAAATAAACTTTATGTAAATCAAAAAGCGAAAAAATTTACTCTTGATATTTTTTAGATTTAGGCTACTGCTACAAAATTTCGACAATATTTTTGTTAAAATTTAGTAGTTTTTTTATATAACTTTTTCTCGACTTAAAAATAAAAAAAAGACGCCTTTGGCGTCTTTAATTTTTTAACATTTATAGGTTAAATTTTCTTCTTTCCAGTCTTTTAAAACTTTAGCCATATCGGCGGCAATTTCTTTAGCCGAATTAAGGTCGTGTTCTAAATAATTTCCACACTCTTTACGGCTAACTCCCGGAATTTCTCCGCTAAAATTTGCTATAAAGTTCATACTGTCGCGAACTACCGAAATAGCCTCACTACCAGACACCGAACTACGGGTTAAAAAGTAAAAACCTGTTCTGCAACCCATAGGCCCAACATAAATAACCTTATCTGCAACACCGGAATTACGCGCAAAGGTTGCAAAAAGGTGTTCTATTGTGTGGGCGGCAGCATAGGGTAAATAGTCGCCCCCGTTTGGAATTTTCATTCGAACGTCGTAGGTAATAACGTCGCCATCGATTCGGGAAATATACATTCCCTTGCCTACCTTATCGTGGTCAACTGTAAAACTAGCAATTTTTTTCATATTACTTCTTCCTAACATATTTATATGAAATAAAAACGGCGGGAGCAAGCCCCCGCCCTATAATTAAATTATTCTGCAGTATAGTTGTCGAAATAGCCTTGAATAAATACAATAGGAGTTCCCTTATCGCCAGAACCGGAGGTTAGGTCGCAAAGAGAACCGATAAGGTCGGTAAGGCGGCGAGGAGTAGTTCCTTCGGAAGCCATTTTACCAACAAGATTATCGTCTTTCTGGGTGATTTTTTCTTTAATTGCTTCTTTTAAAGCGTCGCCCGAAAGGTTAGCAAATTCGTTATCGGCAAGGTATTTAAGTTTAAGTTCGTTAGGTGTTCCTTCGAGGCCTTTAGTATACGCAGGAGAAACAACCGGGTCAGCAAGTTCCCAAATTTTACCAACAGGGTCTTTAAATGCTCCGTCGCCATAAACCATAACTTCTACAGTTTTACCGGTAGCAGCCTTGATTTTAGCTTGGATAGCATCTACAACAGGTTGGCAGTTTCTGGGGAAGAGTTTTACGGTATCTTCGGTTGCTTTATTAGAACCTAAAAGACCATAGTTTTCATTAAATCCACTACCATTTACAGAAGCACTTAAAATTTCATCTAAACCGAAAACCTTTTCTGCGCCTGCGGCAGTAAGAAGACGACGGGTACGCTTTCTTGTATGAATGTCGCAGTAGAGAACGTTTTTAGTATAGTTTAAAACAGCGCGAGGGTCGTTAGCGAAGATAATTTCTGCTTCGGCACCACTTTCTTTAATAAGTTGTTCGTAATATTCAACATAGTCGACACCGGTAAAGGTATGCTTTTCATAGCCGAAAAGTTTACGATAAGTAGCAAGGTCGAGTACGTCTTTATAAGGGTCTACCCCGTTTTCATCCATAGCGTCGAGCGAGATTAGGTGGTTACCTACTTCATCGGAAGGATAGGATAAAACTAAAACAACCTTTTTAGCACCTTGAGCAATACCGCGAAGACAAATAGCAAAACGGTTACGGCTAAGGATTGGGAAAATAACGCCAACGGTTTCACCGCCAAATTTAGCTTTAACGTCGTCGGCAATATCTTTAGTAGTAGCATAGTTACCCTGAGCTCTGGCAACGATAGCCTCGGTCATGGCGATTATGTCTCGGTCGTGAATTTCAAATCCGTCGCACTCTGCGGCTTCTAAAACCGAAGAAGTTACGATTTCAACGATATCGTCTCCGTTTCTAATGATAGGTGCGCGAACACCTCTGGAAATTGTTCCGACCATACGGCTCATAGAATTTAACACTCCTTGTGTTATGCAAAAAACACATAACCAAAATTTACTGCATTATTATAATGGAACAGGTTAGGCGAAACAATTTCGTTTCGCCGCAAAATTTTTAATTTTGCGACAAATTTTAATAAAATTTGTCCTTTTCCATTGAAATGAATGTCGTGCAAAATTAAATATTATAATTTAATTTTGCAAAAGCCACTCTAAAAGTGGCTTAACTAAACGCTTTTCAAGCGTTTCGAAAAACCACAGTCATTATACCAAAAAAATAACTACTTGTAAATAAATTATTTGATTTTTTTCATTAAATATTAAACAAAATTATAAACTTCTATTTGCAAATTTTATATAAATTTAATTAAAGTTTGTTGAAGAAAGATTTTAAACGCGTTATAATATATAGGAAAT
>JAZODO010000211.1:0-3078 GCA_045597065.1 Acutalibacteraceae bacterium
AACCTTTACCGCATTAGCAATTTGGTCTACACCGGCTTGAAGGGCTTTACGCGCTTCTTCGCCAAAAATAATATCTTTTGCCATTATAAATTGCCTCCAAAAATTATTCTACAACTGCGAGTATATCGGACTGGCGAACGATTGAATATTCCGTTCCGTCTACCTTAACTTCGGTACCTGCATATTTAGCGGTAATAACCTTATCGCCAACCTTAACGAACATTTTAACCTCGTTTCCGTCTACCATACCGCCGGGGCCTACAGCCACAACTTCGGAAATTTCGGGTTTTTCTTTTGCAGATGCGGTTAAAATAATTCCGCTTTTGGTTGTTTCTTCTGCTTCGACAGGTTTTAAAACTACTCTGTCGCAAAGGGGTTTTATAGTCATTTTAAGCCTCCATTAAAGAATTAAAATTAAAATTTACACTGAACTATATTTTACCAACTTTTTCACAAAAATCAAGGGGTTTAGCGGTATTTTCTAAACCAAAATTTCCCGCAATTCCAACAGGAAGCACGAAATTTACTCCGTTTTCTACAATTTCACAAGTAATTTTACTTGTATGAACAATTTCGCCATCAAGACTAACGGGGATTTCCTTTTCGGCTTCAAACTCAAAGGTACGGCAAGTGTCCATATGGCAGACATCTATTCCTACGTGTTTTCCCTTTTTATATATTGGAATAAGTTTTAGCATTTTAAGTTTTGAAACGGTATCGATAGTTAAGCAGTCGAGCTTACCGTCATTAACATTAGCAAAAGGAGCGCTTATGTAACCGCCACCATAAACGGGGGCATTAGCACAAATAGCAAAAAGGAAACTTCCCTCTCCAAAGGGTTTACCGTCGGCCTTAACCTTCATATTTATTCCGATTTTACTAAGGAAAGTACGAACCAGAGCAATATTATAAGCCATACTACCCGTAACAAAGGGTAAACGCTTATAAGATTGCATACGTTCAGCAACGAGTGCATCAAGACCTGCGCAACATTGGTTCATACAATATTGGTCGCCTACCTTTAAAAGGTCGATAGGCATAAGTGTTCCGTTCTTTTGGTTTTCAATGTTTAAGAAAACGGGTTTAGAATCGAAACCGAAATATTTAATAAAGTCGTTAGCAGAACCACTTGGAATAACACCGATAGCGGCATTTTTAAAACCTATGATTCCGTTTAAAACTTCGAAAGAAGTTCCGTCGCCGCCACAGGCAAAAATTCTAACTTCATCGCCGGTTTCGGCTTCGGCGCGAGCCTTTAAAAGAGCATCACCTTTACCGGTTGTAACCAAAACTTTAACGTTATCGCCATAAACCTCTTTAATTTCGGCAACAAGTTTTTCGGTTGCATCTACCTGTCCTGCGGCAGGATTGATAATATAAACGTCCCTCATTTTTTCTCCTCTAATTACTTAAAATACATATAAAGTTGACACTTTATCATACCGTTATAAAGTTTACGGCGTTTATCGGCAGGGCGGCCAAAGATTTTTTCAAAATCGTCGTCGGGGCTAATAATCGCATACTTTTTACCCTGACCAGGTTCGAACACGTTGCCCATAGTTTTATAGAGTTCTTGAGCTTTACTAATATCGAGCAGTCGTTCGCCATAAGGGGGGTTGGTAACCGTTTGAAAACGTTCGGTAGGCGCTTTAAAATCTTTAATATCGGCAACCGAAAGTTTAACGTATTTTAAGACGCCTGCTTTAGCGGCATTTTCTTCGGCAAGTTTTATACACGCCGGGTCAATATCGGACCCAAAAGCGCAAAAATCAATATTATGTAGAATTTTATCTTGGGCGGCCATTCGTTCTTCTCGCCAAATCTGTTCGGGAACAAAGCCAAACTTTTCAGAAGCGAAGAAACGGCGAAGACCGGGAGCCATTTTCATTGCCATCATAGCAGATTCTATAAGAATTGTACCCGAACCGCAGAACGGGTCGTAAAGTTTTGTGTCGGGAAAGATTCGCGCGGTGTCGCAAATAGCGGCAGCCAAAGTTTCTTTTAAGGGCGCTTCGTTAGATTTTCTTCTATAACCTCTTTTATGGAGCCCTTCGCCAGAAGTATCTATCATAATGGTAACGCGGTTTTTTAAAATAGAAAAACGAATTTTAACTTCGGGGCCTGTTTCATTAAACCAAGACACCTTATATTTAGCCTTCAGTCTTTCTACGATTGCCTTTTTAATTATAGATTGGCAATCAGGAATACTAAAAAGGGCTGAATTTATACTATAACCGTTTACGGGAAAACTGTCGTCCTTACCGATAAAATCTTCCCAGTTTATTTTTTTTACTCCTTGAAAGAGTTCTTCGAAACTTAAAGCATTAAACTCGCCTAGGTTTATACAAATTCTTTCGGCAAAGCGAGAATTTATATTTGCGCGAGCAAGCATATTAAGGTCGCCCTCAAAGCAAACCCTTCCGTTTTCGGCTTTAACATTTTCGGCACCCATTCGTTCAAATTCGCCTGCGGCTATACCTTCTACGCCAAAAAGACAGGGCGCTACAAAATTAAGTTTTGTCATTAAAATTCTCCATTATAATTCTACGCTAGCGTGGCGGGTAACGTGGCAACCGATGTTAACGGCAACCGGAAGCCCCGCAATATGGGTTGGCGCAAATTCTATATTTACAGCAAGCGCGGTTGTTTTTCCGCCAAAGCCTTGAGGCCCGATATTAAGGGCATTAATTTTTTCTAAAAGTTCTGCTTCTAAATCGCTATAGTATTTATCGGGATTCGGCTCGTTAGTATTACGGCACAAAGCCTTTTTAGAAAGTAGCGCACACTGTTCAAAATCGCCACCGATACCAACGCCTACAACAATTGGAGGGCAAGGGTTACTACCTGCGGCTTTAACGGTATTTACAACAGCATCAATTACGCCTTGTCTTCCCTGGGCGGGAGTTAGCATTGAAATTTTACTCATATTTTCGCTACCAAAACCTTTAGGGGCAACGGTAAGTTTCATTTTATCGCCACTAACTATTCTTGTATGGATAATAGCGGGGGTATTATCGTTTGTATTTACTCTGTTTAAAGGGTCGAACACAACCGATTTACGAAGAAGGCCTTCTTCGT
>JAZODO010000212.1:0-9382 GCA_045597065.1 Acutalibacteraceae bacterium
GTTTAGGCTTAATACTATATTTACTCATTTTAAAAGATTACACTTCTTTTCGTTTATAAAATTCGACTATATTTTTATAGCACAAACAAAGACGGTTGTAAAACAAAAAAACTGCCGAAAAAACAATTTCGGCAGTTTGAATAATTTGGGAGTAAAAAAGCAGGGTTGCTTTTAACATTTTTTAAGGATTATTTGCTCGATTTCTGACACAGTATCGCAAATATAGTTAGCGTTAGCATTTTCCAATTCTTCCCTACCGCCGTAACCGTAGGTTACGCCAATAGCGGAAATACCGTTTTCTTTAGCGCCGTTAATATCGAATTCGCGGTCGCCTACCATAACGGCAAGAGATTTATCCTTAACGTCAACACTATTTAGCGCGTATTTGATTATATCGGTTTTATCGATTAGGCTTCCGTCCATTGTAGCGCCCGCAACAAAATCAAAATAAGAATCGATTTTAAAGTGTTTTAGAATATTTTTAGCATACCCTTCGGGTTTAGAGGTTGCTAAAAGTATTGTTTTATTAGCCTTTTTAAGATTTTTTAGTAAATCTTCTATTCCGGGGTATAGAAAACATTCGAAAATACCCTTATCGGCATAATATTCGCGATAAAAGGAAACCGCTTCTTCGGCCTCTTTTACAGTAAACCCGTAATACTTCATAAATGAAGAATAAAGAGGTGGGCCTATAAAGGCAAAAAGGTCGCTACGGTTTTCAACCGATATTCCATATTTGTTAAGGGCGTAGGCTACCGAATTTGTTATACCTTCGGCAGGGTCGGTAATTGTTCCGTCTAAATCGAATAAAACATATTTAAACTCACTCATACATTACACCAATTTAAACCTAGTTAAAACCTTTTCAAGTTTTGAGCCAAAGGGAATAGATTCTAAATCATCGGGGCTTAGGTTTTTAGTAACCAAAACCATTACGGCGTAAACTACTATTCCTACCAAAATAGAGGTTAAGGTGGATACGGTATTGCCGGCAAAGTTAGAAATTAGGTTATAAGCCACATAAACTATAACGCCCATTACAACCGAGGAAATAATAGGTTTAATAAAGCATTTTACAAGGTTTATTTCAAGTTTTATGTTACGTTTAACAACTAAAAACTCTACTAGGAAAATTAAAATATTATAAACTACGGTGCTGAAAACTGCGCCGTAAATATTTATACTTGGAATATTTACAAGCCAAATGTTAAGACCAAGTTTTAAAACCGAACCTGTGGTAAGAGCAATAGCCGGAATATGCGACTTGCCTATACCATAAAGAATTCCGTTTAAGATAAAGTTTATTGAAGAGAATGGTAGCGATATAGTTAAAAGCCTAATTACAAGTTCTCCGTCGGGCACACTGGGGTAAAGGAGTTTTAAAATAGGGCCGGCAAGAACAACAAAACCCGCCATACAAGGGAAAATAAAGAGCGAATTTATAAAAAGAGAAGACGAAATTTTACGGTTAGCACCTTTTGTATCGGCCTTTGCTATTGCGGCAGCGATTGCCGGAACTATTGCGGTACAAAAGGTTGCGCTGATAGCAAGCGGTAAATGGGTAAGGGTTTCGGATTTTTGGAGAACTCCGTAAAGTTCCATAGCCTTTTCTTCGAGTTGTTCGGCCGAAGAACCAATAGCCGAAAAGGCGTTTTGAACACAACGGCTTATTGTTACGGTATCGATAGCAGAACCGAGCACCGAAACGAGCGAACTAAACGAAATTGGAATAGAAACCGCAAGAATGGTTTTTACCAATTGGCTTTTAGAAGCGCTTTCGGTTATGGTTTCTTGGGCTATACAGTCTAGTTTGATTTCCTTTTTACGTTTTATAAAGAATACAACAAGGTACAAAAAGGCTATTATACAAGCGCAAGAGGTAGAAAGATTACCTGCGGCCGCCATAATAGCGGTATCTTGACCTATACAAGCATATACAAAACCGATAGAAAGAATACAGTTAAATAACTGTTCTATAACGAGTGAAGAAGAGGTAGCCTTCATGCTGCCAAGCCCTACGAAATAACCGCGGATTACGGCAGAAGGAGGCACTACCAAAAGGGCGGGAGCCAGGGCCATTAGGGTATATTTAACGCCCGATGCTTTAAGCAACGAAGTCGCAATAAAATTAGCCCCAAAGAAAAGCGTTAATGCAAAAATAAAGCCTAGTAAACTAAATATTAAAAGGCAAAACTTAAAAACTCTATGGGCGGCTAAAAGGTCGCCCTTAGCCTTTCTTTCGGAAACTAGTTTTGAAACAACGTTTGGAATACCCATTGACGAAAGGGCGAGCAGTATCATATAGATTTGATAACCGGTTGAATAGTAGCCGTTTCCGGTATTGCCGAAACCGTCGATATCTACGATTATAACCTTATAAACAAGGCCTAAAACCTTAATAAGAACCTGGGAAAACATTAGCATTAAAATATTTTGAAGAAAAGAAGCCTTGTTTTCTTTTTTAAGTTTAGATGAGGCCATAACCGCCCTCCTTTCTAACAGTAATTTATTATTCGTCTAACTTTAGAACCGCCATAAAGGCTTCTTGCGGTACTTCTACCGAGCCTAACTGGCGCATTCTCTTTTTACCTTCTTTTTGTTTTTCAAGAAGTTTCTTTTTACGAGTAATATCGCCACCGTAACATTTAGCCAAAACGTCTTTTCGCATAGCCTTTACGGTTTCGCGGGCAATAACCTTACCGCCAACCGCAACCTGAACAGGAACTTCGAAAAGTTGGCGCGGAATAAACTCTTTAAGTTTTTCGGCAATTCTGCGAGCGCGTGGGTAGGCGTTGTCTACGTGAACTATAAAGGAAAGCGCATCGACAACGTCGCCCGCAAGCATAACGTCTAGTTTAACCAGTTTAGAAGCGTGATATTCTTTAGGTTCGTAGTCGTAGCTGGCGTAGCCCTTTGTGCGAGATTTTAGCGCATCGAAAAAGTCGTAAACTATTTCGCCCATTGGCATTATATAGTGAATGTCTACGCGGTCGCCCATATATTTCATATCGGTATATTCGCCACGGCGTTGTTGACATAAATCCATTATTGCGCCAACATATTCCGAAGGGCTATAAATATGAACATCGGCTACGGGTTCGTAGGCTTGGTTTATAATTGCAGGGTCGGGGTAGTTTGTAGGGTTGTCTACATAAACGGTTTCGCCGCTATTTAGGTCGAACTTATAAATAACGCTTGGCGCGGTTGTTACAAGGTCTAGATTATATTCGCGTTCTAGGCGTTCTTGAATAATTTCCATATGGAGAAGGCCTAAGAAACCGCAACGGAAACCAAAGCCTAAGGCGGTAGAGGTTTCGGGTTCGAAAAGTAGGGATGCATCGTTTAGTTGAAGCTTTTCGAGCGCTTCGCGAAGGTCGCCGTAACGGGCACCGTCGGCAGGGTAAATACCACAGAAAACAACGGGGTTTACCTTACGATAACCTGCAAGAGGTTCGGCACAGGGGGCTTCGGCCAGGGTTATAGTATCGCCCACGCGAGCGTCGCCAACAGTTTTAATAGAAGCAGCAAGATAGCCTACTTCGCCCGCTTCCAGACAGTCGCAGGTTTCAAGGCGGGTAGCCGCCTTACGGCCAACCTCTACTACATCGAAGGTAGCGCCTGTTGCCATCATTTTAACCTTATCTCCCGCCTTTATTTTACCGGATACAACGCGGAAATAAACAATTACGCCCTTATAAGAGTCGTAATAAGAGTCGAAAATTAGGGCCGAAAGAGGGGCTTCACGGTCGCCCGTTGGGGCAGGAATATCGGTAACGATACGCTCTAAAACCTCTTCTACATTTATACCCGTTTTAGCAGAAATTCTAGGCGCATCTTCGGCAGGAATACCGATTACGTCTTCGATTTCGGCAATAACGCGTTCGGGTTCGGCCGAGGGTAGGTCGATTTTATTTACAACGGGCAAAAGTTCGAGCCCGTGGTCTACGGCGAGGTAGGTATTAGCCAAGGTTTGGGCTTCGATACCCTGGGAAGCGTCGACAACCAAAACGGCACCTTCGCAAGCGGCAAGCGAACGAGAAACTTCGTAGTTAAAGTCGACGTGGCCGGGAGTGTCGATAAGGTTTAGTTCATATTCTTCGCCATTTTTGGCTTTATAATAAAGGGTTACGGCATGAGCCTTAATAGTAATTCCGCGCTCACGCTCTAAATCCATACTATCTAAGAGTTGTTCTTCCATATCGCGCTCTGAAACCGACTGGGTAAGTTCTAAAAGACGGTCGGCAAGGGTAGATTTACCGTGGTCGATATGGGCAACTATACAAAAATTACGGATTTTATCAAGGGGATGTGACACTGACGTTTCTCCTTTTAAGATACTTTTTAACCAAATAATTTTACCATAACTGTAATATTTTTTCAATTAGTTTTTATTATAATAATAAAACGCGAGGGTTTACCTCGCGTTTTTCTAAATTTTATATTTTGTACCTTCGGCTTTATTTATTACATCAAGGCAGGTTCGCATAATGTCTTTACGGCCTTTTTTAGATAAAACTTGAACAAGGTCGAACCCGGGTCGGCGGTTACCTTCGATAAAGGTGGCTCCGTTTTCGGTTATTGCAACGTCCCACCCTACTACGTGAATTTTATCGTTTACAAGGGCGGCTTTTAAAACCATTTCTTTAGCCTTTTCCCAATTAGGGATTTGAAAACCGTCGAACCTAATGCCCGACGTCGGGTGAACTTCGAAGGCGTTTAGGTCTTTATCTACCGCCATACCGATTAGTTTACCCGTTTCGATATCAAGCGAACAACCCATTCCGCCTTGGTGGAAATTATCGCAGTGATTTACGCCATTACCAATTCGCATTGCGGCATATAGAATTTGAGATTTTCCACCGTAACTGAAGGTCATAACACGAATAGTATTTACGCTGGCGGCGCAAAGCTCGTTAATTTTGCTGTTTTGTTTAACATAGCCTTCTACAAAAAGGTGTTCCTTTTTAAGTTTTTCGTAAAGTTCGGCAGCGCTTCCTACTTCATCTACCGTCATTTTAGTAACTCCTTGACCGCCTAGGCCGTCGTAGGGTTTTATCATAAATTCGGGGTTATTTTTAAGGAAGGTTTCAAGTTCTTCTACGCTACCTTCGGTAAAGAAATCGCGATTTATATACTCGCTAAAATTGTTTAAAAAATTAGGTTTTACGGTAAAAAAGGTTTTATAGGCCGAAGGGCTTACGATTTCGTAAAACCAGTCTTGATGTTTTATGGTTACATATTCGCTAAGTTCTTTTCCGCTTTTTTTATAAAGTTCGTAATTTAAAAAGTCGCTATAACCGCCACCGGTTTTTAAAAAGCAATAAAGAAACTTAACAAAAAGCGAAAAACTGCTTTTATTTTCTTTTTCGGAAAGGGTTTTAAGTTTATTAGTAAAATTTTTTAAATTTCCTGCCTTAGCATATTGTAAAAGGCCCATCTAAAACAACACCAACTTTATATTTTTTACCCGTTTATAATATCATAGCCTACCCCTATTGTCAAGAAACGCGCTTTGTATTTTACCATAATTTACACTTGACTTTTAAAGGGTTTGGGGGTATGATATCTTTTGCGAACATTTGTTCTTTTTAAGATTAAATTTTGGGGGTAAGGCGTTGGACAGGGTAATTTTTCACGTAGATTGCAACAAATTTTTCGCTTCGGTAGAATGTCTGCATCGCCCCGAAATAAGAGATTTGCCCGTTGCGGTTGGCGGCAGAGTTGAAGCGCGACACGGCATTATTTTAACCGCAAACCAAATAGCCGCAAAATACGGCGTTAAAACGGCCGAACCTATTTGGCAAGCAACCGCAAAATGCCCAAACCTTATTATTGTTCCGCCAAATTATCCCCTTTACGTTAGGTTCTCAAACCTCGTTAGAAAAATTTGTTCCGAATATACCGACAGATTAGAATCGTTCGGGTTGGACGAATCTTGGCTTGACCTTACCGATAACGTAAAAGATATTTATGAGGGCGAAATTTTAGCCCATAAAATAAGGGAAAGAATTAAGACTGAACTAGGAATTACGGTATCTATCGGAGTTTCTTTTAATAAGGTTTTTGCTAAACTTGGGTCGGACTATAAAAAGCCCGACGCGGTTACCGTTTTTAGCCGAGAAAATTTTAGGGAAAAGGTTTTTCCCCTACCCGTTCGCGACCTGCTTTTTATAGGCGCGGCAACCGAGAAAAAGCTTAAAAACAGAGGCATTTTTACTATTGGCGACATAGCGCGGTCAAGCCCCGAATTTCTCGCATCGTTTTTAGGGAAAAACGGCTATATGATTTACGATTTTGCCACAGGAAACGAGGATAGCCCGGTTAAAAATATTTGCCACAAAAGCGATATGAAATCGGTTGGAAATTCGGTTACAACGCCTAGAGATTTAGAAGATTTAAAAGACATTAAACTAACCTTTACAGTACTCGCCGAAACGATTGCAAGGCGGCTTCGCGACCAAGGAATTAGGGCCGAAAAGGTTTCTATTTCGGTTAGAAATTCCAGCCTTGAAACCTTTACAAAACAAGGCTTACTTCCCTCTCCTACCGCTTGTTCCGATACACTTATAGAAAAGGCTATGGAACTTTTTGTTGGCGGTTTCAGCCCCCCTTTCAGCATTAGAAGTGTTGGCATTTGCGCTTCAGATTTATGTTCGTTTGATAAAACAGTTCAGTTTGACCTTTTTGGCGATATTTTAAAAGGCGAAAGGTTAGAAAATTTACAAAAAACGGTTGATGTTTTAAAGGACAGATTCGGCAACAACTGCGTTAAAAGGGCAAGTCTTTTAACCGACATAAACCTTACCGATTTTAACCCTTACGAAGACCATAAAGTACATCCGGAAGGGTGGTTTAAACTATGACAAAATATAAAAAAACCTACGTTGGCGTTACGGCATTTTTTACCCCCGAAGGCAAAATTTTGCCCGAAAAAATCCATTTAGAAAACGGGAGCTGTTTTAGGGTTGATAAGGTTTTAGATATACGCCCTGCCGCTTCGCTTAAGGCAGGCGGAGCAGGTATTCGATACACCGTTAGAATAAACCTAGCCGAAAAACACCTTTTTTTAGAAGAAAACAGATGGTTTGTTGAAGAAATTTGTAAAAATTAAGTTGTAAATTTATTATCTCTTTGATATAATATTTTGTGTTTATTTTTTTAGAGGTGATAACTTTGAGTTTTAAAGAAAAATATCTTCACTGGTTAGAGAACTCCGACGAAGCTACAAAGGCCGAACTTTTAAGCATTAAAGATAACGAGGCCGAAATTAAAGACCGCTTTTATAAAGACCTTGAATTTGGTACCGCAGGTATGCGCGGAGTTATTGGCGCAGGTTCTAACCGTATGAACATATACACCGTTGCAAAGGCTACCGAAGGCTTTGCTAACTTTATTTGCGACGCAGGAGAAAAGGCTAAACAAGACGGTATCGTTATTGCACACGATAACCGCAGAATGAGCCGCGAATTTGCCGAAGTTACCGCAGGGGTTTTAGCTTACCACGGAATTAAGGCCTACCTTTTCGAAGATTTAAGAACTACCCCCGAACTTTCCTTTTCGGTTAGATATCTAGGTTGTTTCGGCGGCGTTGTTATTACCGCTTCACACAACCCACCCGAATATAACGGCTATAAACTTTATGACCAAAACGGTTGCCAACTTATTCCCGAACTTGCCGACAAGGTTACCGAGTACGTAAACGCCGTTAGCGACGAACTTTCGGTTAAATACCTTTCTGTTTGCAAGGCCGGAGAACTTGTTGAAATAGTTGGCGAAGAAATAGACGAAACCTACTACGAAGAGGTTTTAGCCCTTCAGTTCGACCCCGAAGAAGAGCGCAATATTAAGGTTGTTTACACTCCTCAACACGGAACAGGTAATATCCCCGTTCGCGACGTACTCGACGAAGCGGGTTATACAGTTTTACCCGTTTTATCACAATGCGACCCCGACCCCGACTTTTCGGGAACAAAAAGCCCCAACCCCGAAGTTCCCGCCGCTTATGAAGAGGCTATTAAACTTATGGGCGAACATAATGCTGATATCGCTATTGCTACCGACCCCGACTGCGACCGACTTGGCGCGGTAATTAACTGTGGCGGAGAATATAGCCTTATGACCGGAAACCAATCGGGCGCTCTTATTCTTCACTATATTTTAACCCGTATGACCGAACAGGGTTGCTTACCCGAAAACGCCCTTATGATTAACACGGTAGTTACCTCTACCCTTGGCGACAAGGTTGCCGAAAGTTTTGGCGTTTCGGTTGAAAAAACCCTTACCGGCTTTAAGTTTATAGGCGATAAAATTAAAATGCACAACGCGCTTGGCGACAAAAAGTACGTTTTCGGTTACGAAGAAAGCTACGGTTGTCTTATTGGTGATTTCGCTCGCGATAAAGACGCTGTTCAAGCTTCTCTTATGTTCTGCGAAGCGGCCGATTACTATAAAAAACAGGGTAAAACACTTATCGACGTTTTAAACGAACTTTTTGTTACCCACGGCTACTATTTAGATGCCCAATCTTCTACTTTCTTTAGAGGAATTGACGGAACCGACCGTATGAACGCCCTTTTAGACGATATGAGAAAGAACCCTCCAACCGAGGCTGCCGGAATTAAGGTTGAATCGGTAGAAGATTTCCTACTTTGTCCACCCGTTGGTTTTGTTCCCGCAAACGTTCTTCGTTTTAACCTTGAAGACGGAAGTTTTGTTGCTATTAGACCCAGCGGAACCGAGCCTAAATGTAAGGTTTATTACTGCGTTCGCGGAAACGACAAGGCTGACGCCAAAGCTAAGGTTTTAGCTCTTAAAGAAATTTTCGATATTAAGGCATAAAATGTTACACCCTATAAAACATTTTTTAACCATTACAAAACACCGAAACGCCGTTATGAGGCATTGTTTTAAGGCGGGAATACCTATAAGAGGCCTTTTACACGACCTTTCTAAATATTCCCCAAGCGAATTTTTTGCCGGTGTTAAATACTTTCAAGGGACACGTAGCCCTAACGAACGCGAACGCGAACTTTTTGGGTATTCTAAGGCTTGGATGCACCATAAGGGCAGAAACCGACACCACTTTGAATATTGGAACGACGTAAACCCAAAATCTAAAAGGTACGAACCGGTTAAAATGCCTATAAAATATTTAAAAGAGATGTTTTGCGACCGCGTTGCGGCAAGTAAAATTTACCAGGGTAAAAATTACGTAGACTCTCACCCGCTAGATTATTTTAAAAGGGGAAGAGCGGCCGACTATATGCACAAAGACACGGCAAACATGCTTGAAAAATGGCTTATTATGCTTAAAGAAGAGGGCGAAAAAGCCACCTTTGAACAGATTAAGTCGGAGGCCAAGCGGTCTTAGGAAGACAAGTTA
>JAZODO010000213.1:0-1996 GCA_045597065.1 Acutalibacteraceae bacterium
GACGATGCAGAAGAAGTAATGGAGCAGGAATAATTTAACTATAGAAGAAAAGGAGTTTTGATATATGATTTCAGCAAGCGCTGTAAAAGAGTTGCGTGAGGTTACAGGCTGCGGTATGATGGACTGCAAAAAAGCTTTAACCGAAACAAACGGTGATTTTGACAAGGCTGTTGACTATCTTCGTGAAAAAGGTCTTGCATCTCAAGCTAAAAAGGCTTCTCGTGTAGCCGCAGAAGGACAGGTAGTTGCTCTTGTAGAAGGCAACGTTGCTGTTGTTATCGAAGTAAACTCTGAAACCGACTTCGTTGCTGGTAACGAAGAATTCAAGGCTTTCGTTAATCTCTGTGCTAAAGCAGTTATCGCAAACGCTCCTGCCGATGTAGACGCTCTTCTTGCTTCTACCTACGAAGGCAAAACCGTTTCCGAACACAAGGAAGATATCTTCCTTAAATTCCGCGAAAACATTCAGGTACGTCGTTTCGTACGTATCGAAGGCAAAACCGTTTCCTACGTTCACGCAGGCGGCAAAATCGGCGTTCTCGTTAACTTCGATTCCGCTCTCGATATGAACGATGCTTTCGTTGCTATGGGTAAAAACGTTGCAATGCAAATTGCAGCTATGAACCCCTCTTACCTCGACCAGGCCTCTGTTCCTGCAGAAGACCTTGAAAAGGAAAAGGCTATCCTCGTTGCTCAAATGAAGGAAGACCCCAAAATGGCAGGCAAACCCGACGCTGTTCTCGGCAAAATTGTTGAAGGCAAAATCGGTAAGTTCTATAAAGAAAACTGCCTTGTTGAACAACAATATGTTATCGATGGCGACCTTACCGTTGGTAAATACGTTGATTCTGTTGCTAAAGAACTTGGCGGCGAAATCAAGGTTGCTTCTTTCGTTCGCTACGAAAAAGGCGAAGGTATTGAAAAGCGCGTAGACGACTTCGCTAACGAAGTTGCTAGCATGATTAAATAATCATACCAAAACTTTAAACTGCAGTCCTTCGGGATTGCAGTTTTTTTATATATTTATATTAAATTATATATTTTAGAATTGACTTTATAGATGCATTATTGTAAAATATAAACTAGTGTAATAGAACCTTGGGTTCTCTTTAAACTATAAATTACATACTGTCTGTCGGAGGGAATATAAATGAGCGAACAAAAGCCTGTTTTTAAACGAGTTCTCCTTAAACTTAGTGGTGAAGCTCTTGCCGGAGGTCAACCGTCCGGGCTCGACTTTGATACCGTTACAAGTGTTTGTAAAAAAATTAAAGAATGTGCCGATTTAGGCGTTGAAATAGCTATTGTTGTTGGTGGCGGTAACTTTTGGAGAGGCCGTTCAAGCGGCGAAATGGACCGCACCCGTGCTGACCATATGGGTATGCTTGCTACTACCATTAACTCTCTCGCTTTAGGCGACGCTTTCGAGCAACTCGGAGTAGATGCCCGCGTTATGACTGCTATCGAAATGCGCCAGGTTGCCGAACCTTATACAAAGGCTCGTGCCGTAAGCCATTTAGAAAAGGGTAAAATCGTAATCTTTGGTTGCGGAACAGGAAATCCCTTCTTCTCTACCGATACCGCTGCTGCTCTTCGTGCCGCAGAAATCGGTGCCGACGTAATCTTTAAGGCCACTAATGTCGATGGCGTTTACGATAGCGACCCTAAAACTAATCCTAGCGCTAAAAAGTTTGACAAACTTACACATCACGACGTTTTGGCTGCAGGTCTTAAAGTTATGGATATGACAGCAGCTTCCCTTTGTGAAGACAACGGTATTAAAATTCTCGTTTTTAGTATGAAAGAGCTTGATAATATTAAAAAAGCAATGCTCGGCGAAAACGTTGGAACAATTGTAGAATAATTTTGGAGGTAAACCTTATGAAAGACTTACTTAAAAATACAGAAGAAAATCAGGTTTTTATTGCCTGGTGCGAGCCTTTAGACAATGAATGCGTGAGAGATGCAAAGCTGTTTGAAATCAAGGAAGGAGTAA
>JAZODO010000214.1:0-1522 GCA_045597065.1 Acutalibacteraceae bacterium
TTGATATTTTAATTATTTCTTTTCTAATTTATAAAGCAATAGAATTTCTTAGAGATACTCGCGCAGGTCAACTTGTTAAGGGAATTGCTCTTTTAATCTTTGCGTTCCTTCTTGCAACTGCTTTCGACCTTTCTACCTTAAAATGGCTTTTGAGTAAATTGTTAGATTACGCTATTATTGTAATTGCAATTATTTTCCAACCTGAAATAAGGCGTCTGCTTGAAAAGGTTGGTCGCAGTAAATTTTCTTTCTTTGGTAAACAACAAGTATACGATGAAGAAACCCAACGCGTTAAAAACTGTATAGACTATGTTTGTTCTGCAGTTTCTGTAATGTCAGATAAGCGTGTGGGCGCTCTTATTGTATTTGAACGCAATAGCCTTCTTGGCGAAATAACCAATTCCGGTACAATCCTTAATGCCGAACCTTCATACGAACTTATCGGTAATGTATTTTTTCCAAAATCTCCGTTACACGATGGCGCTTTAATTATTAGAAACGGCTATCTATGCGCTGCCGGTTGTATCTTACCCTTAACTGCAAACAATAATATTAATTCTCAACTTGGTACAAGACATAGAGCAGCTATCGGTCTTACCGAAAACTCCGATGCAGTTGTTGTGGTTGTTTCTGAAGAAACCGGAACAATATCGTTAGCTTTTAATGGCCTAATCACTCGTGACTATAATTTGGTTACCCTTAAAGAAGAGCTTTACCTCAAACTTTTAACTAACGATGATAATAAAAAGAATTTCTTTACTGAACTTATTTCTAGGTTCAAAAAGAAATAGGTTAGGGAGGCGATAATTTGAATTTCTTTAAAAATTTTTCTATTCGTAGTCTTTTGTTTAACAAAAAAATCGCAATAGGACTTTCAGTTTTTGTCGCCGTATTGTTGTGGTTAATTATTGCTATAGACCAAAGTCCTGAACGCGAAAGGACAATTAGCAAACTACAAATTCAAGTAGACACTTCGTCTATTTGGGGTAATGAAAATTTAGAGGTTGTAGGCGATATCGCTACTACCGCCTCTGTAACCGTTTACGGTCCTAATTACGTAGTTAGTTCTCTAACTCCCGAAGATATAACTGTTTCTGCCGACCTTTCAAAGGTAACGGGCGCAAACACCTATGAAATTTCTTTAATTCCTACTAACAACGGTAAAGAAAACAATTTTAGTTTTGTAAGTATTTCTCCCGCAACAATTACCCTTGAGTTCGACTATTATGAATCTAAAACTGTTGAAGCAGTGCCAATTATAGAGGGCTATGAAAAGGTAGATGGAGAAAACCTAATATATGATTCCGTATTTACATCCGGCAATAAATCAACGTTGTCAGTAGATGTAAAAGGTTTCAGAAAAAAGCTTAATAAACTTTCAAAGATAGAAGTAAAAGCAGCTACTAACGAAGTTATATCTGAGTCTAAAGTTTTTAGCGACCCTAAAATTTTGCTTTTAGATGACGAAGGCCAAGCGTTAGATAGTGCTGACTATAATCTGCCGTATGAAAAAAGTCGGAGG
>JAZODO010000215.1:0-2095 GCA_045597065.1 Acutalibacteraceae bacterium
AACCTCGGATGCTTCGGCTGAATATGTTGCTGAGGTACGCGCAATGCTCGATAAAGCAGGTATCGCCTGGCAGACGGGTGAGCTCGGCAGGGTAGACCTTGGCGGCGGCGGAACCGTTGCAATGTATGTTGCTAATATGGGAGTAGACGTTGTAGACTTAGGCGTTCCCGTTCTTTCTATGCACGCCCCCTTTGAAGTTGTTTCTAAGTTCGACGTTTACGAAACCTACCGTACAATGTATGAATTTTGTAAATAATGAAAAGTTTTATTAAAACCGTTCTTATTAAAACCCTGCCTGTTATGACGGGGTACATAGCTCTTGGAATCGGCTTTGGAATACTGCTTGCCGAAACGGGGCACGGTGTTTTATGGTCGGCTTTAATGGCAACCCTTATTTATGCCGGTTCAATGCAATATGTTGCTATAAATCTTATAACTGGTGGTGCCTCGCTTATAACTACGGCCCTTACTACCTTGTTTATAAATGCGCGCCACCTTTTTTATGGAATTTCAATGATAGAAAAATATAAGAATTCGGGCGCTAAAAAGCCCTACCTTATATTTTCTCTAACCGACGAAACCTATTCGCTTCTTTGCGGTAACGATTACCCCGAAAACGTAGAAAAGGGTAGGTATCAACTTGCCGTTTCTGCCTTTAACCATATTTATTGGGTTCTAGGTTGTACATTAGGCGCTGTTATAGGGCAAAACATTCCCTTTAATACTGCGGGAATAGAATTTTGTATGACCGCCCTTTTCGTAACAATTTTTGTTGAACAATGGCTTTCCGCAAAAAAACATCTACCCGCTCTAATCGGCCTTTTTTCGTCGGTAGTTTGCCTTATTATCTTTGGGGCAAACGCCTTTTTAATACCAACAATGGCTTTAATTTCTATTCTCCTTTTTGCCTTTAAACCTCTTTTAGAAAAGGAGAATAAAAATGACTAATACATACCTTTTACTAACCATTTTGGTAATTGCCGCGGTTACGGCATTACTTCGTTTTTTACCCTTTTTAGTCTTTTCGGGCGGTAAAAAAACTCCTAATATAATTTTATATTTAGGGAAATTTCTACCCTTTGCAATAATGGCAATGCTTGTAGTTTACTGTTTAAAAGGGGTAAATATTTTAGCCTACCCCTACGGGTTGCCCGAACTAATCGGCGTTTTAGTAGCCGCTATTTTACATATCTTAAAACGCAACACTCTTTTAAGTATAATAGGTTCAACCGTTTTATACATGTTGCTTGTTCAGTTTGTTTTTTAAAAGGCCTTATAAAAGGCCTTTTAATTTTTTTAGTACCGAAGTTTCAATTCTCGAAACGTAGGAACGCGAAATTCCAAGCATAGCGGCAACCTCGCGTTGGGTAAGTTCCTTTTTGCCCCCTATTCCGTAGCGAAGGGTAATTATTTCCTTTTCGCGGTCGTCCAGCCTGGTTTCCAGTAAAACCTTTAACCGTTCCAGTTTAACCTTTTTATCTATCTGGTCGGCAATATTCGTATCGTCAGCCACAACGTCTACAAGTGTTAGAGCGTTACCATCCTTATCGGAATCAATAGGGTCGCCAAAGTGTAAATCTTGGGCCGATTTTTTATTTGCCCTAAAATACATCAAAACTTCGTTTTCAATACACCTGGCGGCGTAGGTGGCTAGTTTTATTCCCTTATCGCTTTTAAAGGTAGAAACTGCCTTTATAAGGCCAATAGTCCCGATAGAAATTAGGTCCTCTTGGTCGGTATTTCCGGTATAATATTTTTTAATAACGTGGGCAACAAGCCTTAAATTATGTTCTATTAGTTTATTTTTTGCGCTTTGGTCGCCCTCTTCCATAAGGGTAATAAGTTTAGACTCCTCTTTAGCCGAAAGGGCGGGTGGGAATGAACCTACCCCTGCTATATGAAGCGCTAAATACATAATAGAAGATATAGTCTGCATTAAAAGTTCTAACATAACAAAAACCCCTCTCATACAAAGTGTATGAAAGGGGTTTAAAATTTTGCCTGTCCTTAAACGTTTTTAATTCTTACGGGCTTGTCTAGGGCTTTAATAAGGTCTATCATATTTTTTGTGCCAGGGCTTACTCCGTCCCAAAAA
>JAZODO010000216.1:0-7477 GCA_045597065.1 Acutalibacteraceae bacterium
AAGCAAACGGTCTTACACCCGATACTATTAGTAAATCTGATGAAATAATAACAATACCAATGAGTGGTAGAGCCGAATCGCTAAATGCAGCCGTTGCGGCATCAATACTTATGTGGGAGATGACAAAATGCTAAAATATTGGGTTTGGCTTGCTACCTGTTTAGATGCGGGCTCTTCTCATTTAAAACCGTTGTTAGAACGCTATCAAAACCCTAAAACTATTTATAAAACAGCAATTAGCGAACTTCAGTCATCTTATCTATTAAGTTCTAGCGAACTTAAACGCTTTAACAATAAAAGCTTAGATAGAACCTTTAAAATTATTGCTGAATGTAATGAAACTAAAGTAGAAATAATAACATTCGACGACGAACGTTACCCGCAAAATTTAAAAGAAATTTCTAATCCTCCCGCGTGTTTATATTTTAAGGGTAACCTTAAAAACATAAATAATTTACCAGTAGTTTGTTTAGTTGGCTCCAGAAAAGCAACCGATTATGGCCTTAAATGCTCTTGGTCATTATCGGCAAGACTAGCTAGTGGGGGAGTAGTAATTTTAAGTGGCGGCGCATTAGGTATAGACGCTGCAGCACATGAAGGTGCTTTAGCGGTTGGCGGAAAAACTATTGCTGTTCTTCCTTGTGGTATAAATTATGATTATTTAAAGACTAACGCATTTTTAAGGGGAACAATAACCGATAACGGTTGTCTTATAAGCGAACTTCCGCCTGATGCTCCGCTTTATCGTAATGCTTTTCAACTTAGAAATCGCTTACTTTCGGGTATTTCTCTTGGCGTAGTAGTTATAGAAGCCGCTAAAAAGAGCGGTGCGCTTATTACAGCAAGACATGCGCTAGACCAAGGCAGAGATGTTTTCGCAATTACCGGCAGACCTACTGATTATAATCATTCCGGTTCTAATGAACTTATAAAAGATGGTGCTAAGCCTGTATTTACCGCAGAAGATATTTTTTCTGAATATGATTCGCTTTTCCCAAATATAATTGATGTAAATCGTGCTATGAAAACTAATACAACTATGTTGTATAAAATGTTTAATAGCAACAAAGATTTTAAAAGAGAACCCATTTTAACCGAAAGTTCGGTTGATGTAGCAAATAATAATAAAAAAATTAAGAAAAATATTGATGAAACTCTTCCAAATTCAGTTAAAATAGTATATAATTACATAGATACAGAGATATTTACTGTAGATGATTTAATGGATTCGGGTTTGCCTTTTGAAGAAATTCTTGCAGCCATTACTCAACTTGAGATTTTTGGTTATATAAAGGCCGTTCCCGGAGGAAGATATTCAATAATTTTTTAAGGAGAATACCGCTTTGTCTAAACTAGTTATTGTTGAGTCACCGTCTAAAATTAAAACGGTTAAGAAAACACTTGGTTCTGACTTTAATGTTATGGCTTCCAAAGGCCATGTTCGTGATTTACCTAAGTCGCAACTTGGTGTTGATATAGAAAACGGCTTTGCGCCTAAGTATATTAATATGGCAGAAAAGAAGGAACTTATTAAAGAACTTCAATATGCCGCAGCTAATAGTGATGCCGTATATCTTGCTACCGACCCTGACCGCGAAGGAGAAGCAATATCTTGGCATTTAGCGCAACTTTTAGCTTTAAACTTAAACGAAGCTAACCGAGTTACTTTTAACGAAATTACCGAAAGCGGAATTAAGGCTGGTATGAGCGCTCCCAGAAAGATTGATATGAATCTTGTAAACGCTCAACAAACCCGTCGCGTTTTAGATAGAATAGTTGGTTATAACCTTAGCCCATTTCTTTGGAAAAAGGTTAAAAGCGGACTTTCTGCAGGACGCGTTCAAACCGTAGCTCTCCGCCTAATTGTTGACAGAGAAAAAGAAATCAACGCTTTTGTACCTGTAGAATATTGGTCGCTTGATGCTAAGTTTTCGGTTAACAGAAAAACCTTCTCTGCTGCTTTTTATGGCGCAGAAAATGGAACAAAAATAGAAATTACTGATAAAAAGCATGCCGATAAAATTTTAAACGAACTCGACAATGCTGTTTACACTGTAAGTAAATTAAAAAAAGGCGTTCGTAACAAACAACCCGCTGCGCCCTTCATCACTGCAACCCTTCAACAAGAAGCTTCGCGTAAACTTGGATTTACAGGCCAAAAAACTATGCGTGTTGCGCAATCTCTTTATGAAGGTGTTGATGTTGTCGGAGTTGGTTCGACAGGTCTTATTACTTATATGAGAACCGACTCGCTTAGAATTTCTGATGATGCCAGAAACGCGGGTAATAAATATATTCTTTCGAAATACGGCGAAAAATATCTTCCTAAATCTCCTAGAATATTTAAAGATAAATCCAATATTCAAGATGCTCACGAAGCAATTCGTCCAACAAACGTTAATTTAACCCCCGAATCAGTTAAAGCAAGCCTTACAACCGACCAGTATAAAATTTATAAACTTATTTGGGAACGCTTTGTTGCATCCCTTATGGCTAATTGTATTCAAGATACCGTTAGCGTTGATATTACAGCAAATGGTTATCTATTTAAAGCAAGCGGATATTCTATTAAGTTTGATGGTTTTACCGTTTTATACGAAGAAGGTAAAGACGACGACTCTGCAGAAGGTACTACCTTACCGGAAATGCATGAAAAAGATGTTTTAAAACTTAAAAGCTTAGACCCTAATCAGCATTTCACTCAACCTCCTGCAAGATTTACCGAACCTACACTTATTCAAGCTCTTAAAGACAACGGAATTGGTAGACCTTCCACCTATGCACCTATAATTTCTGTTATTCAACAACGTGAATATATTGAAAAAGAGAAAAAATCCTTTAAACCTACTGCTCTTGGTATTATTGTTTCCGACCTATTAGTAGACCACTTCAAAAAAATAATGGATGTTAAATTTACTGCAGGAATGGAAAACAACCTTGATAGCATCGGCGCCGGCGACCTTGTTTGGACCGAAATTATTGGAGATTTCTATAAAGATTTCAGCGTATCTCTTAAAAACGCTGAAAGCGACCTTACCGGTAAGCGTATAAAGGTTCCAGAGGTTGAAACCGAAGTTGTTTGCGATAAGTGCGGAAGAAAAATGGTTGTAAAATCTAGCCGTTTTGGTAAGTTTCTTGCTTGTCCAGGTTATCCTGAATGTAAAAATACTAAACCTGTTCCCGAAGACGAAGTTAAAGAACTTTGTCCGAAATGCGGTTCTAAACTAGTTAAAAGAAACTCAAAAAAAACCGGTAAAAAGTTCTACGGTTGTAGCAACTATCCCGCTTGTGATTTCGCTGCTCCTAACGTTCCTACCGGAGATAAATGCCCAGAATGTGGCGGATTTATCTTATCCGGTCTTCGTGGCAGAAAGTATTGTATGAATAACGAATGTCCTACCAGAAAGAAAGTAGAGAAATAATAACAAAAATGAAAGAAGTTATTGTTATTGGTGCTGGCCTTGCGGGTTGCGAGGCCGCCATTCGTATAGCAAACGCAGGAATACAAGTAAAACTTTACGAAATGAAACCGCTCAAAAAAACTCCTGCACATAAGCTCGATTCTTATGCAGAACTTGTTTGCTCAAATTCTCTTAAAGCCGATAGGCTTTCTTCAGCGGCAGGCCTTTTAAAGGCCGAAATGCGTATTTTTGGCTCTGTTTGTTTAGAGGCGGCAAAAGTATCTTCTGTTCCCGCAGGTGGCGCTCTTGCGGTTGATAGAGACGAATTTTCAAACTATATAACTAATAAGATTACCGAAAACGAAAATATTGAAGTAATTCACGATATAGTTACCAAAATTCCTTCAGACATCCCTTGTGTTATAGCTACAGGCCCTCTTACAGATGGCGAGTTGGCAAAAGAGATTCAAATACTTTGCGGCTCTAATAATTTAAGTTTTTATGATGCTGCTGCACCTATTGTTACTGCCGAAAGTATTGACACGTCGGTTGCATTTAAAGCTTCTAGATACGATAAAGGCGATGCCGACTATATTAACTGCCCTATGAATAGGGAAGAGTATGAATTTTTTTATAAAGAACTCATTTCTGCCCAGTCGGCCGAACTACATTCCTTTGATAAGCAAATTAACGTTTACGAAGGCTGTATGCCGATAGAAATTATGGCAAAAAGAGGTCAAGATTCTATACGATTCGGCCCCTTAAAACCTGTTGGTTTGCGCGACCCTAGAACAGGCAATCGCCCTTGGGCAGTTGTTCAGCTTAGAAGCGAAAATCGCGATTGCTCGCTTTATAATTTAGTCGGTTTTCAAACGAATCTTAAATTTCCCGAACAAAAACGAGTATTTTCGCTTATTCCGGGACTAAATAATGCGGAATTTGTTAGATATGGCGTTATGCATAGAAATTCCTTTATTGATTCGCCGCGTTTACTTAATAAAAACCTTTCTTTAAAATCTAATCCTAATATCTTTTTTGCCGGTCAAATTACCGGCGTAGAGGGTTATATGGAATCTGCCGCGTGCGGAATTTTAGCGGCAGAAAATGTTATTAGATATTTAAATGGTGAAAATTCTCTGGATTTGCCAAATATTACTATGCTCGGCGCTCTTTTAAATTACATTACTGATGAAACGGTCGCTAATTTTCAACCTATGGGTGCGAATTTCGGAATAGTAACCTCGCTTAATGAACGTATAAAAGATAAAGCCGAACGATATACCACAATTTCAAATAGAGCTCTAGCTTGGTATAGCGAAAATTTTAAAAAATAATTTAAGGAGAATAAAATGAGAATTGTTGTCGATGCTTTTGGTGGAGATAATGCGCCTTTAGAAATTATTAAAGGTTCTGCTCTTGCCGAAAAAGAGTTTGGTGTAGAAATAGTTCTTTGCGGTAACGAAGAAGTTATCAAAAAGTGTATTACCGATAATAATATTTCGTTTAATCATCTTGAAATTGTCAATGCACCTGATGTGATTACAATGGAGGACGAGCCTACCACATTACTTAAAGCAAAGAAAAACTCTTCTATGGCCGTAGCTTTTAAAGAACTTGCCGAAGGAAGAGCTGATGCATTTGTTTCGGCAGGAAGTACAGGCGCTATAGTTGTTGGTGGTACCTTTATTGTTAAGCGCATTAGAGGTATAAAAAGACCTGCTCTTGCTGCTATGATTCCTTCTCCCGATTCTCATTTTATGATGATGGATATTGGCGCTAATGCCGAATGTCGCCCCGAAATGCTTTTACAGTTCGGCGTTATGGCAAGCGCATATCTTGAAAAGGTGGAAGGCATTAAGAACCCTACTATCGGTTTACTTAACATTGGTACCGAAGAAACAAAAGGTACTGAACTTCAAAAAGAAGCTTATACCTTACTTAGCGAAAGCAACTTAAACTTTGTCGGCAATATTGAATCTCGCGATTTACCTTTTGGCGTTTGTAACGCCGTAATAACCGATGGTTATACCGGCAATATCGCTCTAAAACTTATTGAAGGTACGGTTTTAGCTCTTTTCTCTATGTTAAAACCCGTATTCTTAAAAAATATATTTACAAAACTTTCTTACATAGTGCTTAAAAAAGGTCTTCGCGGCATAAAGGCTAAAATGAACGCTTCAGAAGTTGGCGGTGCACCTTTACTGGGAACTAAAAAACCTGTCTTTAAGGCACACGGCAACTCAGATGCAATAGCTTTTAAAAACGCTATTGGTAAAGCAATGCTTTTTGCTAAAAATGAAGTAATTAAAACTATTGAAGATAGTTTTGTTGAAAAGGAAAACGATTAAATGAATCAGTTTGAGGAAATTCTCGGCTATAAATTTAAAAATATTGAACTTCTTAAAAACGCTCTTACTCATTCTTCTTATGCAAACGAAGTTCACGCTTCTTTTGGTTCTAACGAAAGACTAGAGTTTTTAGGGGATTCGGTTTTATCTATTATTGTTTCCGAGTATCTTTACGTAAATTTTAAAAATTTACCCGAAGGCGAGCTTACTAAACTTCGTGCTTCTCTTGTTTGTGAAAAAACTTTAAGTGTTTTCGCTAAAAAACTAAAAATTGGCGATTTTCTGTTTTTAGGCAAAGGCGAAGCTCATAATCACGGAAACGAAAGAGCTTCTATTTTAGCCGACGCTTTTGAAGCAGTTCTTGCCGCTATTTATTTAGATGGCGGTGCCGAACCTGCTAAAAAGCACGTTTTAAAATTCATTATACCCGAACTAGAAGATAGAGAATTTGAACATTTTAAAGACTATAAAACCCTTTTACAAGAGGTTATTCAACGCAACCCCGAAGAAAGGCTAACCTACGTTTTAACAAACGAGTCCGGTCCTGACCATGATAAGGTGTTTACTGTTGAGGTTCACCTTAACTCTAACGTTATTGGTGAGGGAACAGGAAGAAGCAAAAAACAAGCCGAACAGTCTGCCGCAAAACAGGCTATTCAGCTTTTAGGAATGGAAGAATGAGTCACTCTAACATTTCTATATTCGTGCCTCACTTAGGTTGCCCTCATCAGTGTACATTTTGCAACCAAAAACATATAACCGGCCAAACATATATTCCCACCGAAATCGATATTGATAACGCGGTAAGTATTGCTTTAAAATCTCCTAATTTTAATCCTTTATGTGGAGAAATAGCCTTTTTTGGCGGTAGTTTTACTGCTATCGATAAAGATTATATGTTAAGTCTGTTAGCTGCTGCAAAAAAGCACGTTTTAAACGGTAGCGTCTCGGGAATAAGAATTTCTACTAGACCCGACTGTATAGATAGCGAAATTTTATCTCTTTTAAAAGAATATAAGGTTTCTGCTATTGAACTTGGCGCTCAAAGTATGTGTGATAGGGTACTAAACTTAAATAAAAGAGGACATACAGCAAATGATGTTGTTACAGCATCTAATTTAATAAAAAAATTCGGTTTTGAACTCGGCCTTCAAATGATGACCGGACTTTATGGCAGTACTGAAAAAGAAGACATTTTAACTGCCGAAAAAATTATTGAACTTAAACCTAATACGGTCAGAATTTACCCTACAATTACTGTTTTAAATACCGAACTTCATAATTTATATTTAAACGGCGAATATAAACCGCAAGAAATAAAAAATGCGATTGATTTATGCGCTACTATTTGCGAAATGTTTGAAGATGCAAACATTAAGGTAATTCGACTTAGTTTACATTCAATAGATAATGCCGCTTTTGTTGCAGGCCCTTGGCATCCTGCATTTAAAGAACTTTGCGACTCGAAAAGATATAGAGATAAAATTGAAAGACTAGATTTAAAACAAGGTAATTACGAGGTTTTCGTTTCTCCCCGTGATTTATCTAAAGCTATTGGTCAAAAACGCTCTAATATAAAATATTTTGAAGACAAAAACATAAATTTAAAGTTTACAGAAAATAGTGAACTTAATTCTTTTGAATTTACTATAAGGGATGTGAAATAGAATGCTGCTTACCTCTATTCAGGTTCAAGGCTTTAAATCCTTCGCTGATAAAACTGTTTTA
>JAZODO010000217.1:0-17335 GCA_045597065.1 Acutalibacteraceae bacterium
TTGCAAAGGCAACGTTGTCGAAAACGGTCATGTTGGGAATTAAGCGGAAATCTTGGAATACAATACCCATTGTTCTGCGAAGGTGGGGTATTTGGCGATTTTTAATTTTCATTAAATTATAGCCGTTTACAAAAAGAGTTCCCGTATTTGCTTTTTCTTCCCTTACGATTAGTTTCATAAAGGTAGATTTACCGGCACCCGAAGCGCCAACAACAAAGACAAACTCGCCCGGATTTATTCTTATATTAACATCGTTAAGGGCATGAGTTCCTGTTTTATAGGTTTTAGAAACGCCCTTAAACTCAATGATAGGTCTTTGAGAACTAATAGACTGTACCGAGTTAATTGTTAGTCATCCTTTCAAAAAAGTTAGGTATTAGTATTTAACGGGGTCGGCCTGGAGGTATTTGTTTACCATTAGCGCGATTTTGAAAATAATGGCGTGGTCGAACTCGCGAAGGTCGAGCCCAGTAATACGCTTAATTCTTTCAAGGCGGTAAACTAAGGTATTGCGGTGAACGAAAAGTTTACGAGAGGTTTCGGACACATTAAGATTATTTTCGAAGAATTTTTGAATAGTGAATAAAGTTTCTTGGTCAAGGCTTTGAATTGAGCCGCGTTTAAACACTTCGCGAAGGAAGCTTACACAAAGGGTTGTAGGAAGCTGATAAATAAGACGAGCAATACCCAGGTTTCCGTAACTAACAATTGTTTTTTCGGTATCGAACACCTTACCCACTTCGAGAGAGGCTTGAGCTTCTTTAAAGGATTTAGCAAGGTCTTTAATGTTTTCTACAGAAGAACCAATACCAATTGAAACAGCGGTATAGAATTCGCCCGAAAGAGTATCGGCAATAGAGAGCGCGAGTTTTTCAACGTCTTTAAGTTCGATATCGCGAGAAACTTCTTTTACTAAAGCAATATCGGTTTCGTTAATGCTAATAACAAAATCTTTAGATTTGTCGGGGAAAAGATTTTGAACCACATCGTAAATAACGATATCGGAAGGTTCGGTAGAACGAACTAGAAGTACAACGCGAGATACGTCGGTATTAAAGTGAAGTTCGCGAGATTTTAAATAAATATCACCGGGAAGAATATTATCGAGAATAACGTTCTTGATAAAGTTGCTACGGTCATACTTTTCATCATAATAGTATTTAATGTTAGAGAAAGAGATAGCTAGTACCATACAATACTTTTCGGCCATTGGGTCTGCGCCGCTAACGAAGGTAAAATATTCACCTGCTTGGGTAGAGCCGATAGCCTTATATGTAGCGCCAGCAAACATAAAGGTTTCGGAAGCAGAAGCTGCCGCAAAATCTACCGCAACAGTTTCGCCAATTTTACCAAGTTCGCTACATGCGATTACGGTACCCTTGTTGTCGATAACGCCAATCGTTCTATCGATTGCATCCTTCATTTGAGTAATTACGCCTTGAAATAAACGGTTTGCCATTTAACTATTCATCCCTTCTTTTAGGTATAATATCACTAAACAAATTTACACAGATATATTGTACAATATATCTAAACTTTTTGCAAGAGATTTATATAAAAAAGTTACAAAATACTTACAGAAAATTTTTACAGTTTAAAGTAAAAAAACCGCCAACCTTTCGGTTAGCGGTTTAAATTTTAAATTAGTTGCAAATGGTCTTTTCGGTTTCTTTATCGAAAAGGTGGATTTTGCTGGGTTCAAGAGTGATTCTGATTCTGTCACCGGGTTTAGCAGTGTTGGTAGGACTAACGCGAGCGTTGATGGTTTGCTCTTCGCAGTTCATGTAGAGATAGGTTTCAGCACCCATAAGTTCGGTAACTTCAACGTTTGCTTCAACGATTCCGTCGGGGAATTGAGCAATAAGGTCATCTTCGTTATGAACGTTTTCGGGACGGATACCCATAATAACTTCTTTACCAACATAAGTTTCGAGGATACCGTCTTTGTTTTTAGATTCGGGAAGTTTAATCTTATATTTGATTCCTGCACGAGTCTTGGTATCTTCGGTACCGAATTCTACGAAGAAGTCGTTTCCTTCTTTGAGAAGAACGGATTCGATAAAGTTCATTTGGGGAGAACCAATAAAGCCTGCAACGAAGAGGTTGCCGGGATAGAGGTAGAGGTTTTGAGGAGTATCAACCTGTTGAATGAAACCATCTTTCATAACAACGATTCTGGTACCCATTGTCATAGCTTCGGTTTGGTCGAGGGTAACGTAGATAAAGGTTGTACCAAGTTTTAAGTGAAGCTTAGAAATTTCGGTACGCATTTGCGCACGAAGTTTAGCGTCGAGGTTGGAGAGAGGTTCGTCGAGAAGGAATACCTTAGGTTCACGTACGATTGCACGACCTAAAGCAACACGCTGACGCTGACCACCGGAAAGAGCCTTAGGCTTTCTTTCTAAGAGGTGAGAAATGTCGAGAATGCGAGCAGCTTCTTCTACGCGACGTTTGATTTCATCTTTAGGTGTTTTACGAAGTTTAAGGCCAAAAGCCATATTATCGAAAACAGTCATATGAGGATAAAGAGCGTAGTTCTGGAAAACCATTGCGATATCGCGGTCTTTAGGAGCTACGTCGTTAACAACGCGGTCGCCAATTAAGATTTCGCCTTCGGAAATTTCTTCAAGACCGGCTACCATTCTAAGAGTAGTAGACTTACCGCAACCGGAAGGACCTACGAGAATGATAAATTCTTTGTCTTTGATTTCGAGGTTGAAATCAGAAACGGCAATAACCCCGCCGGGATATTTTTTGTAAACGTTTCTAAGTGATAAACTTGCCATAATTTTGCCTCCATAGATAATCGTGATTTAGGCGCGACGCGCCCACCACTACACAGATATTATACCAAACAAACAGTATAAATACTATACTCAATATTTACAAACATTTATTCACACGACTGTTAAATTTGTACAAGATTTTGTGTTTAGCCTAGTTTTTGTCGAATATTTTGAGTATTTCTTGAGGTTCTAGTTCTCTCGACTCACCTAATTTAAGGTTTTCAGGAAGGGTTAGTTTTCCTATGCTTTGGCGGTGAAGTTTATTAACTCCTAGTCCCGCTACGCCAAACATTCTTTTAATTTGGTGATACTTCCCTTCGGTTATTGTTACACGCGCAGACATTTCGCCAACAGGAGTTAAAAGGGCCGGTTTACACTCTTCCCCACTAACAAGCGTAACGCCATTTTCAAAAAGGGTTACACACTCGGGCGTAACCTTACCGTCGAGCTCGGCATAGTAGCACTTTTCGATTAAAGTTTTAGGGGAAGTAACCTTATGGCCAAAGTCTCCGTCGTTAGTTATAATAAGAAGCCCGGTAGTATTTTTATCGAGCCTTCCAACCGGGAAAAGACCTTCCCTTTTAAGGTTTTCGGGAAGAATATCTACAACCGTTTTAACCCGTTTATCGGTAGAAGCCGAAAGTATTCCTTCGGGTTTGTTCATTATTATGTAGATATATTCTTTGTATTCTGTTTCTTTACCGTTTACAAGAACCTTATCGGTAGTATCTATTTTTGTATCACCCTTAGTAACCTTTTGGCCGTTTACAAAAACTACGCCGGAACGAAGAAGAAGTTTTGCGTCGGTTCGAGAAACGCCAAGAGCCACAGAAAGGTATTTATCTATTCTTAAAGTTGACATTATTTTTTACAAATTATACAAACGGCGTGGGAAGCGATTCCCTCTTCCCTACCGGTAAAACCTAATTTTTCTTCGGTTGTTGCTTTAACGTTAATACAGTCGGGTTCAACTTCACAAAGGGTTGATATACAGTTTTTCATAGATTCGATATAAGGGGCAAGTTTTGGTTTTTGCGCAATAATAGTAGCGTCGATATTAGAAACCGCAAAACCTTTGTCTTTAATTAAATTAACGGTATTTTTAAGCAGAATTTTGCTGTCGATATTTTTAAAACTATTATCGGTATCGGGGAAATGCTTCCCAATATCGCCAAGGGCTGCAGCGCCAAGCAGAGCATCGCATATCGCATGAAGCAATACGTCGGCATCGGAATGGCCTAAAAGACCTTTAGTATGAGGAATTTCGATTCCGCCTAAGAAAAGTTTACGACCTTCTTCAAATCGATGCACATCGTAACCATGGCCTATTCTCAATTTTACCATTCCTTTCTTATAAACGCCTCGGCAACCGCCAGGTCTTCGGGGGTTGTAATTTTAATATTAGTATAATCTCCGTTTACAATACGAGTTTTCACTCCGCCATATTCCATAACCGAGGTGTCGTCGGTAAAGGTTTTTATATCGGCGCTATTTAAAACCGAAAGAAAGGTTTTAACATTTACCCCTTGAGGAGTTTGAACGCTAACAAGATTGTCGCGATTTGGGGTATTTACCGCAATACTTTGAGCGTTTATTTCTTTTATAGTATCTTTAAGTTTTACGGCGCAGGTAACGCTATCATTTTTAAGCAGCGCTGTATAAACGTTTTCGATAATTTCGGGCGATATGAGCGGCCTTGCGCCGTCGTGAATTAAAACCTTTTCATAAGAGTTTTTATAAAGTTCTACGCCAAATTTTACCGATTCGGCACGACAAGAACCGCCCTTAATAACGTTTTTAAGTTTACTAACGTTATAACTTTGGGCAAGTTTTTCTATATCGGCAATTTTTTCTTTACGGGTTACAACGGTAATTTCGCTAATAAAGGGACTATTTTCGAAAGCGCGAAGGGTTCGAGCCAAAACAGGAATTCCGCCAAGGAGCGAAAACTGTTTATCTGCGCCCCCCATACGAGAAGAACTTCCCGCAGCTACAATAACTACAGGTAAACCATTATTAGCGTTTTCCAGCGTTTGAAATTTAAGAGCAAATTTGGTTTTTGGCATTACGTTTTTCCTTTATAAAATTATAAACTTTAAAGTAGGCATATAAAAAGGTTATGCCCACAAATGCTCCAAGGCCGAAACCTGCGCAAACGTCGGATATGTAGTGAACTCCGAGGTAAATTCTTGAAATACCAATAAGGGTTGGAAGCGCGATTAGCAAAGCGGTTAAAACAACACGCCATTTTGGAGCGGTAACAATTAAAAGCAAACAAATAAGTAAAGCTAGGTAAAAAGCCATATTGTTTTGAGCGTGTCCGCTTGGGAAACTTGTTTCGGAAACTTCTAAAGTTTTAAAATCGGGTCTTTGGCGGTCGGTAAGCATTTTGGCCAAAACGTTTATAACCCTTGAAACAAGGGCAACAAGTCCGCAAGGCAGACCTACGGTAAAAAAGCGTTTAGCAAAAGCACTTGCCACTAATGTAAGAACCACAACCGAGATAAGGCCTATTGTATCGCCAAGTTCGGTTAAAACCTTTAAAAAGGTATCAAAATAGGGGTTTAAAACGCGAAGCGCCTCAAAAACCGACCTTTCAGCCGCATAGATAGGCGCATGATTTACAAACCCGAAAATATCGTTAAGAGCTATTAGTAACCCTAATACAAAAGGTAGCAACAAAAAAAGTGAGAACCAATTAAACTTTTTCATAATATCCTCTTTAAAAAATGCCGCACTAAATAAAAGTGCGGCAAAAGTTTTATAGATTATTCTGCGTTATTGTCGCAGTCGCACTCGAATTCAAATTCGAGACGGGTACCACAGTTGGGGCAAACCATTTCTTCCTCTTCGAGCATAGATTCGTCGAGGTAGATTATATCGTTACAGTTAGGACATTCAACTTCGTATACGTCATCATCGCAGTAGTCGTCTTCGTCGTCTTCAAAATCTTCATCGTCGGCATAGAAATCATCTTCGAGAAGAGAAAGGTCTTCGTCAACGGCGTCGAGCTGTTCGCCAATTTCGGCACAGGCTTCGTCGATAGCGTCGATTTCGTCGCACATATCGCCAAGAAGGTCGATAACGGAGAGAAGGATTTTACCTTCTTTGGTAGTATCGTCGAGAGAGAGTCCCTCGGCAAGGCCTTTGATGTAAGAAATTTTTTCGGAAATGGTCATAACTGTTCTCCTTAAATTAAGTAATAGTTATTTTATGCTAAAAAAACGCTATTATGCGCGTTCCATATATTCTCCGGTACGGGTATCGATGCGGAGAAGGTCGCCTTCGTTGATGAAGAGGGGTACGCGAATTTCAGCACCGGTTTCAAGAGTAGCGGGCTTGGTAGCGTTGGTAGCGGTGTTGCCGGCAAAGCCAGGGTCGGTTTGGGTAACAACGAGTTCAACAAATGTTGGGGGTTCTACGCCGAAAACCTTACCTTTATAGGAAAGGATTTTACAACTCATATTTTCTTTAACGAACTTGAAAGCGTCGCCAAGGTCGTCTTTATTAACGGGAATCATTTCGTAAGATTCAGGGTCCATAAAGTAGTAGAGACCGCCATCTTCGTAAGAGAATTCCATATCTTTTCTTTCGATGAATGCAGTGGGGAATTTGTCGTTAGGGTTAAAGGTACGTTCTACAACCGAACCTGCAATAACGTTACGAATTTTTGCGCGAACGAAAGCAGCACCTTTACCGGGCTTAACGTGTTGGAATTCGATGATTTGATAAACGTTACCATCCATTTCAAAGGTTACGCCGTTTCTAAAATCTCCTGCTGTTACCATATTTATTTTCCTCCAAAAAAGAACTTTTAACTAAACATAAGGTTTAATAAATAAACCTCTTTATAGAATTATAAGGTGTTTAGGCGCTTTTGTCAAGTTTTTACAGTCATTCTTTCTGACATAAAGCATATCTTCTATTCTAACACCAAATTTACCCGGAAGATATATTCCCGGTTCGTTTGTAATTACCTGACATTTACGCAATTTTTCTAAAGTATTACGGGGAGAAAGGTTAGGCTTTTCGTGAATTTGAAGGCCAACTCCGTGGCCGGTACTATGGCTAAAATAATCGCCATACCCGGCATCTGAAATAACCTTTCTTGCAAGGGAGTCGACTTCGTTGCAAAAAAGACCTGCACGGGCAGATTTTTCTACCGCTTCTTGAGCCAAAAGAACGGTATTATAAACATTATTCATTTCTTCGGTAACGCCGCCTACCGCAATCGTTCTTGTCATATCGCTGGCATAACCGTTTATAACAGCACCAAAGTCCATAGTAACAAAGTCGCCGTTATGAATAGGCTTGTCGGTAGGAACGCCGTGAGGCATAGAGGTATTACTTCCCGAAATCGCAATAGTTTCGAAGGCTTCTTTTTCGGAGCCCAAAAGCGCCATTTGATAGTTTAAAAAGGCGGCTATTTGCTTTTCGGTAACACCGGTTTTTATAAAATTTAAAACCTCTGAAAAGGCCTTTTCGGCAATGCGCTGTGCGCAAACTATACTTTCGAGTTCTTCCCTTTTCTTTACCGAGCGAAGATTTAAAAGGCGTTCGGACAAGGGTTTATAAGGCACAACCTTTACCGAAAGATTTTTCTTTAAAGTACTATAAAAATCAAACGAAATATCGTTTTCGAGTAAAAGTTTTGAAATGTTTTGGGTTTTAAGTTCGGTTTCCAGTTGCGACAAGAAGTTTTCCATTAAGACAACCCTTGCGCCTACAGTCCCTTTTTTTGCCGCTTCGAAATAACGGCCGTCGACAAAGAGAATATTACCGTTTCTACTTAAAAGCAAATACCCCAAAGAAGACGGAAAGCCAGTTAAATAACGGCGGTTTTCCAAAGTAGAAATCAGTACCGCAGTAGTACCCGTTACGTAACGCAAACCTACCATTAAATAAGTTCCTCAAGCGCTCTCACGGCAAGAATATAGCTGTTTTTACCAAAGCCCGAAATAATCCCCTTACAAACGGCAGAAATAACCGAAGTATGGCGGAATTCTTCGCGAGAATGAACATTAGACATATGAACTTCGATAAAGGGTTTATTTACCGAAGAGATAGCATCGCGAATAGCGTAACTATAATGAGTATAGGCGCCTGCATTTAAAATGCAACCGTCGTAATCGTTTAAAACCGAGTGGATTTTATCGATAATAGCGCCTTCGCAATTAGATTGGAAAAAGTCGCAAGCAACATTTACACTATCGGTATAGGCTTTAATTTCTTCGTTAATAGAAGCGAGGGTTTGGCTTCCGTAAACACCGGGTTCACGAATTCCTACCATATCGAGGTTAGGACCGTTAATTACAAGAATTTTTTTCATTTTTGAATCCTCCAATAATAGTCTTTCATTTGTTTTGCGTCTTCGGCTTGAGTTCCTGCCGATTCGCAAATAATGGTTGGAGAGCATTGTTTTTTATAAATAAGTTCGGCAACGGGTTCGAAGTTAGGACCGAAAAGATTATCGGTAAAGGTTAGATGTCTTACTTCCCCGCCGGCCGAATATTCTATTTTAGAAAAGTGAGAATGGAAGGTTTTAAGCCTATCAAGCCCAAGAGCGTTTTCGATTTTAGAGAAAACATTTTCGAAATCGGCAAAGGTTTTAAGGCAGCCTTGTTCGCGAGCGTTTAGATGCCCAAAATCGATACAAGGAATAAGCCTTTCATCTAGCCCACAAAGGGTTAACACTTCATCTAAAGTGCCGAGCTGATTTACCTTTCCCATTGTTTCGGGGCAGATATGAATATGGCCTAGGCCTTCACTATCTAATGCGGCAAGGGCCATTTTCATAGTATCGAGCGCAAGGGTAAGCGCTTCGGTTCGAGAAATTTTTCCGCAAGAACCGGTATGAACTACTATTCGGTTTCCGCCCATAGCATTTACTGCGCGGGCGCTTTGAAGAATATAGTCGACCGATTTAATGCGCTTTTCTTCTTCAACGGAAGACATAGATATATAATAAGGAGCGTGGAGCGAAAGGGCTATATTTTTTTCGTTTGCCAAACGGCCAAGCGCTTCTGCTTTTTCGGTTCCGATATTAACGCCGCGACCACATTGATATTCGAATGCATCGAGCCCCATTTTTTCAATATATTCGGGGACTTGAAGACTTGATTTGTAACCCATTTTGGTAAAGCTTTCGCTATTACCTGCGGGGCCGAATTTAGCGCTCATTCTTATTCCACCTACCCTTTAATTTTTGTTCAATTTTACGCCTTATTTTAAAGGAGAGTTTGTCTTCGGGGGTAATGTTTATAAGCCAAATAGTTTTAAGGCCTACAAGGTTTGCGCCCAAAATGTCGGTAAAGATTTGGTCGCCCACCATAGCAATATTGTTAGCCTTTAAATTTAAAAGTTTTTTAGCCGTTAAATAACCAAACGGAAGGGGTTTTAGCGCCATTCCTACAACAGACAACGAAATACTGTTCGCAAAGGCTTTTGCTCTTGATTTTTTAGCATTTGATAAAACCACAAGTTTTATTCCGTTTTTTTGCATTTCGGTTAGCCATTCGGGTACACCGGGCCTTAAAACCTTTGTTCCGTGGGCTACCGAGAGGGTGTTATCAACATCTAATAAAAGGGCTTTTATTTTATTTTCTTTTAAAAAGTCAACCGAAATGTCGGTTATGTTTTCTAAAATAAAGTTAGGCTTTAACATTTTTCCTCCCAATAGAAAAAGCGGTTGCACACAGCAACCGCTTCAGCTTTTGAGTAATATCGCTATTAGCGGAACTTGCGTTTGCGTGCCGCTTCAGACTTCTTTTTGCGCTTTACAGAGGGCTTTTCATAGTGCTCTCTTTTACGTACTTCCTGAATAACTCCGTCTTTTGCTGTTTGTCTTTTAAAACGTCTAAGCGCGTTATCAAGCGATTCGTTCTCTTTAAGTCGAACCTGACTCATCTTATTCCCTCCCTTTGCAGATTTGCAGAGGATAAACCTACAAAGGCTATTATACTATGAGGGTTTAGGCTTGTCAAGTTTTATTTATTATTTATTTAAACAACCCTATTTTAGGCGAGTTTTGAATTTAAAGTTTCCATTAAAATTGCGGTTGGAGTTTCTAGATTTTCAAACGCAAATTTAAGGTTTAAACTATTATATTTGGTTTGGCAGATTTTTTTAAATGGTAAAAGTTCAATTTTTTCTACACACTCAAACTGCGCCTTTAAACTATTTAAAAATTCAATATTTTGAAAAGTGTCGTTGAGCGACGGAATAATTACCTGACGAAGAACGGTAGGTATTCCCTTTTCGTTTAAGGTTTTTAAAAAATTTAAAGGCTTATCTAAAGAACAGCCAACATATTTAATATAATCTTCTTCGGTTGAGTATTTAACGTCTAACAAAACCCTATCGGTAACATTTAAAAGGTTTAAAATTTCGGCATTTAAAAGACTTCCCGAAGTATCGAGGCAGGTGTTTATTCCGTTTTCTTTCGAGAGAGTAAATATTTCCGATGCAAACTTTGGTTGTAAAAGCGGTTCTCCGCCCGAAAGGGTTATCCCGCCCTCTTTGCCAAAATAGTTTTTAAAGCGTTTAGCCTTTTCTACTATTTCAGCAGCGGTATATTCCTCCCCTTTTCCTATCTCCCAAGTTTCGGGGTTATGGCAACAACCGCAACGAAGGTTACAGCCTTGAAGAAAGGCAACAAAGCGAATTCCCGGACCATCGAGCGTTCCCATAGATTGAAAGGAATTTATAAAACCTTTTTCCATATTACATAGCCTCGTGGAAGGTACGGCTTATAACTTCTTTTTGTTGTTCTTTTGAAAGTTTATGGAAATTTACGGCATAACCCGAAACGCGAATTGTAAGGTTGGGGTATAAACTTGGGTCTTCCATAGCGCGAATAAGGGTTTCGCGATTTAAAACATTTACGTTTATATGGTGAGCCTTATTAGCAAAATATCCGTCTAGAATACCAACAAGGTTATCTACCCTTTCGGTATCGGTTCTGCCGAGCGCTTCGGGAGTAATTGAGAAGGTGTTAGAAACACCGTCGCGGCAGTCATCAAAGCTGATTTTAGCAACCGAGTTAAGGGAAGCCAAAGCACCGTTTTCTTCGCGGTTGTGCATTGGGTTAGCGCCGGGAGCAAAGGGGGCTTTTGAAGGGCGACCGTCGGGAGTAGCGCCTGTGTTTTTGCCGTAGGCAACATTAGAAGTAATGGTTAAAACCGAAAGGGTATGCTCGGCGTTTCGATAGGTTGGGGTTTTTCTAAGTTCGGTTATTACTCTATGAGCCATATCGCGCGCAATAAAGTCTACCCTATCGTCATCATTGCCGAATTTGGGGAAATCGCCCTCTCTTTTAAAGTCTACTATATAACCGTTTTCATCTTTTACAGGGCAAACAGACGCATATTTAATAGCGCTAAGCGAGTCGGTAATAACCGACATACCCGCAACACCGAAGGCCATAAAACGATGAACGTTAGTATCGTGGAGCGCCATTTGGGTTTTTTCGTAGGCGTACTTATCGTGCATATAGTGAATAACGTTCATTGTATTAACGTATAGGTTGCAAAGCCATTCAAGATAGATATTAAAGCGTTCCATAACGGCATTATAGTCTAACCTTTCGGCATCCATTACGGGCATTTGAGGGCCTATTGCAATTTGGCTATCGGTATCGTAGCCTCCATTTAGGGCAATAAGAAGTAGTTTTGCAAGGTTACAACGAGCGCCAAAGAATTGCATTTCTTTACCAACGCGCATAGCCGAAACGCAACAAGCGATAGCATAATCGTCGCCATAAATGGGGCGCATAATATCGTCGTTTTCGTATTGAATAGAGTCGGTATCGACCGAAGTTTTAGCACAAAACTTTTTAAAGCCTTCGGGCAGACTATTTGACCATAAAACCGTAAGGTTAGGTTCGGGCGAGGGGCCTAGAGTATAAAGGGTATTTAAAATTCGAAAACTGCTCTTGGTAACAAGGGTTCTACCGTCTTCGCCCATACCGCCAACCGCTTCGGTAATCCACATTGGGTCGCCACCGAAAAGTTCGTTATATTCGGGGGTGCGAAGATGGCGAGCAATACGAAGTTTCATAACGAAATCGTCGATAAGTTCTTGGGCAGTTTCTTCGGTTAAGATACCTGCTTTAATGTCGCGTTCGATATAAATGTCGAAAAATGTGGCAACACGACCAAGCGACATAGCGGCGCCGTTTTGTTCTTTAATGGCCCCAAGATAGGCAAAATAGGTCCATTGGATGGCCTCTTTGGCGTTTGCGGCAGGACCACTAATATCGAACCCGTACATAGCGGCCATTTCTTTTAGATAGCCTAAAAAGGCTATTTGTTGGAAAAGTTCTTCGCTTAGGCGAACGTCTTCGGTATTCATATTGGAAAGACCAATTTTTGCTTTATCGGCCTTTTTTTCGGCAATAAGGCGGTCTACGCCATAAAGGGCAACACGACGATAGTCGCCAATTATACGACCGCGGCCATAACCGTCGGGCAAACCTGTAATTACGTGGCACTTACGGGCAAGGCGCATTTCATCGGTATAGGCGCGAAAAACACCGTCGTTATGGGTAGTACGAAAACGGAATTCTTCTTCTACCTTATCGGAAAGCTTGTAACCGTAGGCTTCGCAAGCGGTACGAGCCATTCTAATACCGCCAAAGGGATTTACTCCTCTTCTTAAGGGGCGGCTTGTTTGCATACCAACTATAAGTTCTTTTTCTTTATCGATATAACCGGGAGCATAGCTTGTAAGGGAAGAAACTGTTACCGTATCTACATCTAAAACTCCGCCATATTCGCGTTCGAGCGCAAAAAGATTTTCGAGCTTTTTCATAAGTTCGCGAGTACGGGGGGTAGGCTCTGCCAAAAAGTCGGCACTACCGCGGTATTCGGTATAGTTTTTTTGAATAAAATCTCTAACGTTTATTTCGTTTTGCCAAACGCCGCTTTTAAAACCATTCCAATTTATATGTTCCATAAAAACTCCTTTTCAGGTTGTCCTTTAAAAATAAAAAAGGGCAACCAGTATAAACTGATTGCCCAGACGGTCGGCTAAAAAAGTTTTACACTCCCTTGCGGTTAGTCCGCAAACCCGTCAGTTATGTAAAACACTAACTAGATTATACAACTAAATTTTTAGTTTGTCAATTATATAACTGCACAATTAAATTAAATATTTAATCACTAGTTCTGTTACAAGTACCGATACACAGGAAAGACAGGCTACAGTTACAAGCCCCCTATTAAAGAGCGAGGCTATAACCGCTACAAGAAAGCCTACTATTGCCGAAGCGAGGCTTCCCGAAACGTAGAAAATAGCGGGAATTACCATAGCACTAAGAACCGCATAGGGTACATAGTAAAGGAAAGAAAGAATAAATTTATTTTTTATTTTTTCTCTTATTAAAACCATTGGGAGCATTCTTACAAGGTAGGTTACGCCCGCCATAGTAAGAACATAGAGGAGAAGTTCTAGTCTAATTTCCATTTTGCTCTACCTCCTCATTAGGCTGGGTCGGGAATAAAAGCGCAAAGATAGCACTGGAAACAACGGCGCAAATAATAATTACAAAACCGCTATAATTTTCGGCAAAGGTTGAGAGCATCGGTAAATATTTAAAGGCGCAACTGATTGCTACCGATAATAAAACGCAAAGCGCGGTTGGTAAGTGTTCTTTTGCTTTTGGAACAAATATTGAAACTAGCATAGCGTAAATTGCAATATTAAGCGATGAGGTTATAATTGGCGGAAGAGCCGAACCTGCTAAAGCGCCTAAAATTGTACCCGCGCTCCAACCAACCCAAGGGGTTAACATAAGTCCAAAAAAGTAGACCTTGCCTACGCTTTCTTTTTGGCCCATTGAAACGGCGAAAATTTCGTCGGTATTTCCGAAGGCTATTATAAAGCGGTGCCAAAGTTTTACCTTTTTATCTAGTTTTTGGGAAAGGGCAACCGACATTAGCGCATAGCGCGAGTTTATTATAAGTTGGGTTACGGCAAGTTCGATAAATGAACCGCCACCCGCTATTATGGGAACGGCGGCAAGTTGACCTGCCGAGGTTAGATTTGTCATTGAAATAAGAAGGGCTTCGAGCGGCGAAAGACCGTATTCTACGGCAAGTATTCCAAAGGCAAAAGAAACCGAAAGGTAGCCTATTCCAATAGGCAGACCATCTAAAATTCCCTTTAAGAATTTACTTGTTGGTTTCATTTTTTCTCCTGTTTTTTGAAAATAATAAAGCAAATTGCGCTAACGCCCATAAGAACGGGATAGAAAAGGAAGGGCATTATTTCGAAAGAGGCAATTTTCGCAGCGGCAGCGGCGGTTAAAAGTTGGGCTCCGTAAGGAATAATTCCCTGCCCTACCGAACTAAAAATATCGAGCAAAGAAGCGGTTCTACGAGGAGAAACGCCATATTCTTCGCTAATGTTTTTAGCAATAGGTCCCGCAATAACTATGGCAACAGTGTTGTTAGCGGTGCAACCGTCAACAAGAAGCGAAAGCCCCGCAATTCCAAGTTCGGCACCCTTTGAAGATTTAATTCCT
Organism: Acutalibacteraceae bacterium; assembly: GCA_045597065.1. Lineage (GTDB taxonomy): Bacteria > Bacillota > Clostridia > Oscillospirales > Acutalibacteraceae > SFWF01. The sequence continues at coordinate 14,311 of JAZODO010000217.1, forward strand.
TTTCTAATAAGGTTTAGTATAAAATCTATTCCGCCATTATTACGAACAAGCCCTAAAAGACAGGCTACTATAACCGAAATAACGGTTATATCGTACATAGACATAACCCCTTCTCCCACAACCGAGAAAAGGTTATTTAGCGCAATAGTTTTAGTAAATACGCCAACAACCAGAGAAACTACCGTTCCGCCAATTAGCACTAAAAATACGTTAAGACCAACTAAAGCTCCTACTAAAACGAGTATGTAGGGAACAACCTGAAGAAGGTTGTAGTTTAGCGCGCCTTCTATTTTATATTCTCCTCCCATCGTAATAAAGAAAAAGATTAAAACAGAAATTATTGCGGCAGGTAAAACTATTAAAAAGTTTTCTTTAAACTTATCTTTCATTTCGCAGCCTTGGGTTTTAACGGCGGCTATTGTTGTATCGGAAATCATAGAAAGGTTGTCGCCAAACATAGCACCGCAAACTACAGCCGCAAGGCAGATAGTAACAGGAAAATTAGTTTTTTCGCTAATTCCTACTGCTATTGGGGCAAGGGCGGTAATAGTACCTACCGAAGTACCCATTGAAAGAGAAATAAAACAAGCAATTACCATAAGACCGGGAACGGCAAAACTTGGCGGAATTACCGAAAGACCTAAATTTACTGTACTTTCTACGCCGCCGGCAGCCGAAACAGCCCCAGAAAAAGCGCCCGCACAAAGGAAAACAAGGCACATAGTAACGATGTTGCTATCGCCCACGCCTTTTGCCATAACTTGAATCTTCTCATCAAACTTGCATTTGCGGTTTTGAACCAAAGCTACCGCTAAAGCAATTAAAAAGGCGAGAATTGTAGGCATAGCGTAAAAGTCGCCCGTTATAATTCCCGAACCTAAAAATATTATAAGGAAAACGGCAATAGGCAAAAGGGCCCACGCACTACCCTTTTTAGGGCTATTTTGTTGCTCCATTTCGTTCCTCCAGTTTTTTAAGGGTTATTTTATAACCCGACATTTCGTTTTTAAAAGCGTCGAGGCTTAATTCTTTTTTAGTTAAAGTTTCGGCCAAATATTTTAAAAAGTTAGGGTTTTTAACTAACACGGGACCGGTTAGATGGGTTCCAAAAAAGTTTTTATAAATAATACCTTCGCCATCTTCTAAAGTATTATTAGAAAGGCCCATTTCAACCTCAAACAGAGGGTTTTCTATACCCTTTATTTCGGAACATTTATTTATAAAACCTACTAATCGTTGTCCGTTAAAGGTAACAATAGAATCGGCAGTGTTACGGGTTTTATTTTGTTCTACCGTTTCGAAAGAAAAAACATTAAGCCCCATAAACTCGCCTAAAAAACTATTTATTTTTTCGCCCAACATTTCGAACGAATTGCCTGTAAATAGGGCGGTTTTTCCGCTTTCTATATAGGTTTTAAGGTCGTCTTTATAATCGGACAGATGAGAAAGAGCGGCCTTTTGGTTTTCTTCGCTACCCGAACCTACATAAATAAAATCGTAGTCATTTAAAGTTAGTTCGTCGCCTAAAGATTTTTTCTCTAGCATATATTCTATTTGGTTTGAATCTAAAATTCGACAAAGGGCTAAAAGGTTAGCATAGTCGCCGTAGAGATTCATTAAATCGTGATACAGATGAAGTATTTTCAAACTAGTCTACCTTTACCCTTTCTAAAAATTTTGATTTATCGGAAAAACAGGTTATAACGTAAAGTTTATTTTTGCTATTGTTGTTAAGTTCTTCTACGGCATCGGCAATGCTGCCAAAGGCTTTAATTTTATAGTCGCCTACCGAAGAATAACTAAAACGAGCCGCAAGGTCGAAAGCATAAGCCCCCGCTAAAACTACGTTTTGAATATTGTTGCTTGAAAGAAGGTCGAAATTAATATCGTAAAGCCAAGAAACATCGCTGGTAAAATATTTACGGCTTACGGAATCTACAATAATTAAAACGTCGGCATCGTCGGGGTCGGACACGGCAACCTTTAAAGAAAGGTCGTAGGAAATGCTATTTTCGTGTTTCGCAACGAGAAACGTTCCCTTGCGTTCGCCTAGAGTAAAGGTTAAAACTCGGCCGTTTTTAAGGGTATAGTTATTTATTGCGGCCGCAATATTTTCGCCGCTTATACCAACAATGCTCGCTACCGAATAGGCGGCTAAAAGGTTATACATATTATAAAGAGATTTAAGGGTTAAATCGATTTTAAATTTACCGTCGATTTCGATAAAGCCTTCGTTTAAATTAGCGTTTGTAAGGGTAAAATCAGTATTTTGTCTTTGATGGCCACAAACGGCACAATAATAGTGGCCTATATGATTATAGTGGTAGGTTGAATATTCGAGAGGACCGTTACAAACGGGGCAATAAACGCGGTCGTTATAGGCGCCTATAAATTCGGCAGTATCGGTAGGAAGTTTATTAGCACCGAAATAAAGGGTGTTATCGCGGCCAACGCCCAACATAGAAACAAGAGGGTCGTCGGCATTTAAGATAAGCCTGGTTTCTTCTCTTACCGACTCTTTAATTGCGTTATATACCCACATTGGGTGGCCGTTTCGGGTTAGTTGGTCGCGGTAGAGGTTAGTAATTACATAGTGGGTTGGGGCAAAGTGTTTAAAGGTATATTTAGCATAGCGTTCATCGCTTTCGATTAGCAAAACGTCGCCTTTAACCTTACCGCCAAGGGTTGCATTTGAAAGAATAAAGGTTGTAACCCCTTCAATTTGGTTTGAACCTTCGGCATTATAGACTACCGAAAGACCATTTTCGCGCAGAATATGGGCTATCATTTCGGTTGTAGAGGTTTTACCGTTGCTTCCTGTTATGGCGATTACCTTTTTAGGTAGTTCTACCTTTGAAAGCACATTAGGGCAAACCTTTAAAGCAAATTTTCCGGGAAGGCTACTTCCCTTTCCAACCGCTTTACCTATAAGGCGCAATATTTTACAAAGTATTATTGCAATAAATTTTCTCATTTTAAAATTCCTTTCAAAATGCTTTGTTCGTAATCGTTTTCTATAAAAATA
>JAZODO010000218.1:0-3047 GCA_045597065.1 Acutalibacteraceae bacterium
AGACCGCTTGGCCTCCGACTTGAATATTCGGCCGCTAAAGAATCCGAAGCCGAAGCGAAAGAACTACTCGACGCCGGCGGGCTCGATAAAGATTTTAAAGACCTTGTCGAAGAAGAATATTTAGATTCTAAGCAAAAGGTAGAAACCTTTGGCGAAGAACTTAAAATTTTGCTTTTACCAAAAGACCCTAACGACGACCGTAACGTTATTGTAGAAATTCGTGGCGGTGCGGGTGGCGAAGAAGCCGCCCTTTTCGCAGGCGTTTTAACCCGAATGTATACTATGTATGCCGAATCTCGCCGTTGGAACGTAGAAATAGTTAGCGCTAACGAAACCGAACTTGGAGGCTATAAAGAAGTTAGCTTTATGATAGAGGGCGAAGGCGCCTACTCTCGCTTTAAATACGAAAGTGGTGTTCATCGCGTTCAACGTGTTCCCGAAACCGAAACTTCGGGCCGTATTCATACCTCTACCGTAACCGTTGCGGTTCTTCCCGAAGCCGAAGACGTTGAAATCGATATTAACCCTACCGACCTTCAAATTGATACCTTCCGTTCAAGCGGTGCAGGCGGTCAGCATATCAACAAAACCGAATCTGCAATCCGTATCACCCACATTCCTACGGGCGTAGTAGTTGAATGTCAAGATGAACGAAGCCAGTTTAAAAATAAAGATAAAGCTATGAAGGTTCTTCGTTCTCGTCTTTACGAAATGGAACAACAAAAGCAAAACGAAGCAATAGCTTCCGACCGTAAGGCCCAGGTTGGTACAGGCGACCGAAGCGAACGAATTCGTACCTATAACTACCCCCAAGGCCGCGTAACCGACCATAGAATTGGCCTTACCCTTTATAAACTCGATACTATCGTAAACGGCGATATCGATGAAGTAGTAGACGCGCTTATTACCTATTACAGAACAGAAATGCTTAAGGCCGAAGCCGAGCAGTAAGGATTTTATAATGAACACAGTAAGACTACCCGACAGTTTAAACGGAATAGCCGACGCTGCCCAAATTTTAAAAGAGGGCGGCGTTGTTGCCATACCTACCGAAACTGTATATGGTCTTGCTGCCTCTGCCTATAATGATAATGCAATAGCAAATGTTTTTGTTGCCAAAGGCCGCCCTCAAGACAACCCCCTTATAGTTCATATCAGTAGCCTTCAAATGCTAAACGAAGTAGCAGTAGATATTCCGAAAACCGCCCTAAAACTTGCTAGCGCTTTTTGGCCGGGCCCTCTTACAATGGTTTTAAATAAATCAGAAAAGGTGGCGGGAAGCGTTTCGCGTGGTCTTTCTACCGTTGCGGTTAGAATGCCTAGTAACGGCGTTGCCCTTAAAATAATAGAAGAATCGGGTTTGCCTCTGGCCGCCCCTTCGGCTAACGTTTCGGGTAAACCTAGCCCCACTACCGCAAATCACGTTTTAGCCGATTTAGACGGTAAGATTAACGGCGTTGTTATGTCGGGGAATAGCGAAGTTGGGGTAGAATCTACCGTAGTAAGCTTAGCTTCAAACCCGCCTGCGCTTTTGCGCCCGGGCGCCGTAACGGCCGAACAACTAAAAGAATTTTTACCTAATTTGGTTATAGATAGTGCCGTTTTGGCCGAACCCGAAAAGGGTAAACAGGTTGCTTCCCCCGGAATGAAATATAAACACTACGCCCCCAAAACCGAACTCTTTTTGGTAGAGGCAAGTAGTAGCGATTTTGTAAGTTTTGTAAACGGTAAAGAAAATGCGGTAGCTATCTGCTTTACCGAAGATGTAAACGATTTAACCGTAAAATCTCTTTGCTACGGCTCGAGTTTAGACTTTAAAACCCAAGCGCAAAAACTTTTCGCCCTCTTGCGTGAAGTCGACGAGCTTGGCGCTAATGCAGTTTATGTTCACGCCCCCGAAAAAAGCGGTGTTGGCCTTGCGGTATATAACCGCCTTATTCGCGCCGCTGCATTTAAGGTGATAAAATTATGAAATACATTTTAGGTTTAACCGGCCCTACAGGTTCGGGTAAAACTACCGCCACAAAGGTTGCAGAAAATTTGGGGTGGTATGTTATAAACTGCGACGAGCTTGTACATACGGCCTACGAAAATGAAGTTTTAATTTCGGCTTTAACCTCTGCGTTTGGAAGCGGTATTTTAACCGAAAATAAAATTAACCGTAAAGAACTTGGCAAAATAGCCTTTTCTTCTAAGGAAAATACTAACCTTTTAAATAAAACCGTTTTGCCCTTTATTTTAGAGGTTATAAAAGAAGAAATATCTTCGGCTAAAAGTGAAAAAATCTTGCTCGACGCGCCAACCCTTTTTGAAAGCGGAGCCGATACACTTTGCAGTAGTACCTGCGCTATTCTCTCTTCCTATGAAAACCGCCTTGCCAGAATTTTATCGCGCGATAACATTACGCCAGAGAACGCGAAAGCGCGAATGGAGGCGGGTAAAAGCGACGAGTACTATAAAGCCCAAACCCGGCACATAATATATAATAACGGCGAAGAAAAAGCCCTTATAGAAGATTTTTCCCGTTTACTTAATAAACTTGGAGGTTAGTAAAATGTCTGAAAAAACCGCAGCAGAAATGCTAAAAGAAAAACTTTTTATGAATAAGCAAAACGGCCTTTCTAAAATAGAAGATGCAAACTGGGATACTATAAATACCTTTTGTGAAGGCTATAAGCAGTTTTTAGCAAACGGTAAAACCGAACGCGAAGCCGCAAAAGAAGCAATTGCTATTGCCGAAAAAGCGGGCTTTACTCCCTTTGATAAAACAAAAAAATATTCGGTTGGCGACAAATATTACGTAAACAACCGCAACAAAACGGTTGCATTTGTAGTTGTTGGTAAAACCTCGCCCGAAAACGGCCTCCAAATTACCGCTGCTCATATCGATTCTCCCCGAATCGATTTAAAACCCAACCCCCTTTACGAAGATACCGAAATGGCCCTTTTTAAAACCCACTATTACGGTGGTATTAAAAAATACCAGTGGACAGCCATTCCGCTAGCTCTTCACGGTGTTTTCGCTAAAAAAGACGGAACTGTTGTAA
>JAZODO010000219.1:0-1626 GCA_045597065.1 Acutalibacteraceae bacterium
ATATCTCCGCAAGCAAAAGTTGCAGCGTTGTCGCCGTGATAACCTTCGAACATAGCGCCAAGGTCTACGCTAACGATATCGCCGGCGCAGATTTTACGCTTTGCAGTCGGTATTCCATGAATAACCTCATTATTTATAGATATGCAAGCTGTTGCAGGGTAGCCGTGATAATTTTTGAAGTTAGGGGTTGCGCCCTGACTTTTTATATAATCTTCGGCCAACCTGTCGAGCTCGGCGGTGGTAATGCCGGGCTCGATAGCTTTGCCTATAAGCTGTAATGCTCCAGCCGAAATTCTGCAAGCTTCTTTCATTATTTCAAGCTCGCGTACGGTTTTAAGCACTATCATAATTATAAACCTAAAGCAGCGAGGGTGAGCTTTGTTGTATCAGCCACTTCTTCCTGCCCTACAACGGTACGGAGTTTTCCGGTTTTTTCGTAGTAGCCTTTTAGGGGCTCGGTTTGCTCATGATAAACGTGAAGTCTGTCTAAAACAGTTTCGGGTTCATCGTCTTTACGGATAGAGAGTGCTCCGCCGCAAAGGTTGCAAACGCCTTCAACTTCCGGTTTTTTGTATTCGATGTGGTAGCTTGCGCCGCAAGCTGCGCACACACGTCTGCCCGACATACGGGTAACGATTTTTTCATCGGGTACTTCGATAGAGAGAACGCAGTCGATATTAACACCCATAGCATCGAGGGCTTCGGCTTGAGGAATTGTTCTTGGGAAGCCGTCGAGAATGAAGCCGTTTTGGCAATCATCTTCAGATAGGCGTTCTTTGATGATGCCGATTACGACATCATCGGGAACAAGTTTTCCTGCATCCATATAGGATTTAGCTTTAAGGCCCATTTCGGTACCGTTTTTAAGAGCGGCACGAATGATGTTTCCGGTTGAAATAGCGGGGATGCCTGCTTTCTCGCAAATGATTTCAGCCTGAGTGCCTTTACCGGCACCGGGAGCTCCTAAAAGAATTAAATTCATAATAAGTCTCCTTTCGGCTTAGTCGAGGAAGCCCTTGTAATGACGCATCATCATTTGAGATTCGATATTCTGAACGGTATCGAGCGCAACGCCAACCATAATTAGAACAGAGGTACCGCCAAGAGCGATATTAAGTTCTGCAAGGCCGCCAACGTTTCCGATAACGATAGGAAGAATAGCGATTACACTAAGGAATAGTGCGCCAAGTAGAGTGATGCGGGATAGGATTTTTGCAAAATAGTCGGAAGTGGGTTTGCCGGGACGGATTCCGGGAACAGAACCGCCGTTCTTTCTGATGTTATTGGCAATTTCTACCGGATTATACTGAATTTGCGCATAGAAGTATGCGAAACCGATAATAAGTAGGAAATATACCACAGCATAGAAGAGGTCTTGGTAGCTGAAGAGCTGAAGAACCTTTTCCCAGGTTTTAGCGTTAACTGTACCTGCGGTTTTGCTGAAAGAAAGAATCATAGTCGGAAGCATAAGAATAGAGCTTGCGAAGATGATGGGCATAACACCCGACATATTTACTTTAAAGGGAATGTGAGAGTTTTGACCGCCGTATTGCTTACGACCAACAACACGCTTAGCGTATTGAACGGGTACTCTGCGTTCTGCACCGGTCATCCAAACGATGAAGC
>JAZODO010000220.1:0-5390 GCA_045597065.1 Acutalibacteraceae bacterium
GGGTGTGAGCGAAACTGCGGTTTGTTTTTTGTTAAAATGCACAAATAATTTGTTAAAAAAATAACAATATTATAGGGTTCTCCTATTGACTTTGTACTATAAAAATTATATTATTATATTACATATTATATAATGTCGTCAAATGGGCTCATTTTTCGACATAGAAAGGTTTTACAGCATGGAAATTTTTATTGCATCACTCATTATTTTTCCATTTCTTGCGGCCTTGGTACAAGCCTTTGTAAAGAATAATACTCTTCGCAAGGTTACCGTTTGCGCAAGTAGTGGACTAATTATAATCGCTACCATAACTTTCGCGATTATGAACTTTGCAGAAAACGGAGGCGGAACCTACTATTTCGTAGGCGACGGCCCTTTAGGTAGCGTTATTAACTACTCGATGCTCTTTATAGAATTTGCCCTTATGGGCCTTATAATCTACCTTAGCATTAAGTATAAGAAGTACTATGTAGCACTACTTTCGGTAGTTCAAACTTGTTTTGTTGCTTGGCTTGAACTTTCGGGTAATGCTCACGCTCACTACGAACAAGGCCTTAGCGGTTATATGTTTAGCGACAACCTAACCCTTATTCTTTGCCTTATGATTGCGGTAGTTGGCGGCCTTATTTGCATTTATGCGGTAGGTTACCTTAAAGACTATCACCATCATCACGGAAGCGAAGTTGCCGACAGACGTTCTTTCTTCTGTTCTATGCTTTTCGTATTCCTTGGCGCGATGTTTGGTATTGTTTTCTCTTCTAACCTTATTTGGATGTACTTCTTCTGGGAAATTACTTCGGTTGTTTCCTTCCTGCTTATTGGTTACACCAAAACTACCGAAGCGGTTAACAATTCGTTTAGAGCCCTTTGGATGAACCTTCTTGGCGGTGTTGGATTTGCCGCTGCTATTGGTTTTGGCGTTCTTAAACTCGACATTTTAAACCTTCAAGAACTCGTTAGCAAGGCAGTAGAGACAAACGCAAAGGGCGATTTGCTCTTTACTATTCCCCTTATGGGTCTTGCTCTTGCAGCTCTTACCAAATCGGCTCAAATGCCTTTTTCGCGTTGGCTTATGGGCGCAATGGTTGCTCCCACACCTTCTTCTGCTCTTTTACATAGCGCAACAATGGTTAAGGCAGGTATTTATCTTCTTATTAGAATTGCGCCCGCTATGTTTGGAAACGGCGTAGGTCTTACTGTTGCTCTTATTGGCGGATTTACCTTCTTTGTTGCTTCTATTCGTGCTATTATTCATACCGACGCTAAAAAGGTTCTAGCATACTCTACTATTTCTAACCTTGGTCTTATTGTTGCTTGTTGCGGCGTTGGTATTAACGAAACAATTTGGGCTGCTATTTTCCTTACTATGTTCCATTGCGTTTCTAAATCGCTTTTATTCCAAACCGTTGGTTCTGTTGAACACGCTTCGGGAAGCCGTAACATTGAAGATATGCACGGTCTTATTAAGAGATACCCCGCGCTCGCAGTTGCTATGGTAATTGGTATTGCAGGTATGTACCTTGCGCCCTTTGGTATGCTTATTTCAAAGTGGAGCGCACTCCAGGCATTTGTAGACGCCGGTAATATTATTCTTGTTATTCTACTCGCTTTTGGTTCGGCTACTACCCTTTTCTATTGGACCAAATGGATTAGCAAACTTTTAGCTTATGCTAAACCAACCGTTCGCAGAAAAGACACTACAAGTTTTGACCAATGGACCTCTATCGCAGGTCATACCGTTATTATGGTTGCCCTTTGTCTTGTATTCCCCTTCCTTTCGGGCGGACTTGTAACACCTATTGTTAACAAGCTTTACGGCACAACCGATTTTAAACCCGTTTTATCGGACGAAAACCTTTTCATTCTTATATTTATGATAGCAACTATCGCCGTTGTTATTGTTGCCGGCTTTATTATTACCCGACTTGTTAAAACCAAGAAAACAAGCATTTATATGTCGGGTATTGATACCGGAGACGAACGCCACTATGTTGGCGCTTTCGACGAAGAACGTACTATGTACCACGCTAACTGGTATCTTTCTGACACCATTGGTACCGACCGCTTAATGAACCTCGCTACCGCAGTTGCCGCAGCAGGACTTATAATCGGCATTGTACTTACTATTGGAGGTGCTTTGTAATGTTTTATAGACTACTTTCTGCTGCTATATATATTGTTTTCGGCGGACTTGTTGCAGGACTTCTTGCAGGTATCGACCGTAAACTTTCGGCCCGTATGCAGGGCAGACGAGGCCCCAGCGTTTTCCAACCTTTTTATGACGTAGGAAAACTTTTTTCTAAACAAACACTTGCCCTTAATCACGGACAGTTTGTTATTGCCTTTTCATTTTTACTTTTAATTGTTGCTACCGGCGTTCTTTTCTTCGCAGGGGTTGACATTCTTCTTGTTTTCCTTGCTCTTTCTACCGCCGCTATGTTCCTTGTATTTGCCGCTACCTCTTCTAACTCGGCAATGTCTACAATGGGTGCGCAACGCGAAATGATGCAAATGCTCGCTTACGAACCTATGGTTCTTATTACCGCAGTAGGTTTCTATATGGCAACCGCAATTATGAACGACGGAAACGGCACCTTTAAGGTTGTTGACATTATTACAAACAGCGACCTTCCCGTTATTCTTTACCTCCCCGGTATCTTTATTGGTTTTGTATTTATTTTAACCATTAAGTTTAGAAAATCACCCTTTGATATTTCTACCTCTCACCACGCTCACCAAGAACTCGTTAAGGGCGTTACTACCGACCTTTCGGGTAGAAACCTTGGTATGATTGAGGTTGCTCACTGGTATGAAAACACCTTCCTTTTAGGGGTTGTTGCTTTATTCTTCCTTTGTAACAAGTGGTGGAGTATTCCCGTAGCAGTAGTTGCGGCTCTTATAGTTTACTTTGTTGAAACAATTATTGATAACGTAAGCGCCCGCGTTAAGTGGGAACTTATGGTAAAACTTGCTTGGGGCGTAACCATTATTTGCGGCGGCCTTAACCTACTCGTTTTACAGTATATTTTTTAAGGAGGTTATATAAATGGCTAAAATTACAAAATCACCTTGGCTGCTCCATTACGACGGCTCTAGTTGTAACGGATGCGACATTGAAGTTCTTGCCTGTTTAACCCCTATTTACGACGTAGAACGTTTTGGTATTATTAATACAGGCAACCCCAAACACGCCGATATATTTCTTGTTACCGGCGGTATTAATGAAAAAAATAAGGCTGTTGTAAAACAACTTTACGACCAAATGCCCGAACCTAAGGTTGTTGTTGCGGTTGGAATTTGCGCTTGTAACGGCGGCGTTTTCAAAGACGCGTATAACATTTTAGGCGGCGTTGATAAGGCTATTCCGGTTGACGTTTACGTTCCCGGTTGCGCGGCTAGACCCGAAGCTATTATCGACGGCGTTGTTAAGGCGCTTGGCGTTTTAGACGAAAAACAAAAGGCTTATAAAAAGGCTAAAAAACAAAAGGGAGAAGATAAATAATGAGAGAAAATTATGAACTTAAAATCCTTTCTCCCGACCAGATAACCATTAAGGCACACTCCCTTAGAAATAAGGGCGCTCGCCTTAGCCAAATCTGTTCGGTAAGAACCAAAGAGGGTTTTGACCTGCTTTATTCTTACGTTCTTGATGGTTTATTTAAGAACTACAAGGTTTCTATTGCAGAAGATACAGCTATTGAAAGCATTACCGCAATTTTCCCCAACGCGTTTCTTTACGAAAACGAAATGAGCGAACTTTTCGGTATTAACATTAAATACATTGCTCTCGACTACAAGAACAAGCTTTATGATATTGCAGTTGAGACACCGTTTAAATAAGGAGGGTTAAAAGAATGAGTAAAAGAAGTATTGTGCCTTTTGGCCCCCAACATCCCGTTCTTCCCGAACCTATTCACCTTGACCTTGTTCTTGAAGATGAAAAGGTTGTAGAAGCAATTCCCTCTATCGGCTTTGTTCACAGAGGACTTGAAAAATTAGTTGAAAAGCGCAATTTCCACGACTATATGTACGTTATTGAACGTATTTGCGGAATTTGTTCCTTTATGCACGGAATGGGCTATGCCGAAGGTATTGAACGCATTATGGACGTTGAAATACCCGACAGAGCAAAGTATCTTCGTACCATTTGGTGCGAAATGTCGCGCCTACATAGCCACCTTTTATGGCTTGGCCTTTTAGCCGACGCTTTTGGCTTTGAAAGCCTATTTATGCACTGCTGGAGAATGAGAGAAACTATTTTAGATATGTTCGAAGCTTCTACCGGCGGCCGCGTTATCTTTTCGGTTAACAAAATTGGCGGCGTTTTAAAGGATATGGACGACTCTATGCTTAAAACATTTGTTGATATGTTCGACAAAATGGAAGAAGAGGTTCAAAAGCTTACTAACGTATTCTTAAACGATTATACCGTTGCTTCCCGTCTTAAAGGTGTTGGTATTCTTACCAAAGAAGACGCTATTTTAAACGGCGCAGTTGGCCCCATGATGAGAGCCGCAGGTATTGAGTCTGATACCAGAAAACTAGGTTATGCGGCTTACGGTGATATTGATTTCGATATTATTACCGGTAAAGACTGCGACAGTTTTGCTCGTTGCGAAGTTCGTATTAACGAAATTTTCCAATCATTTAACATTATTCGCCAGGCTGTTGCTAAAATCCCCGCAGGCCCTGTTTCGGTAGACGTTAAGGGAAACCCGAATGGCGAAGCCTTTGTTCGTCTTGAACAACCCAGAGGCGAAGCTGTATTCTACTTCCGTGGCGACGGAACCCAGTTCTTAAACCGCGCAAGAGTTCGTACCCCAACCTTTGCTAACATTCCTTCTCTTGTTAAAATTCTTGAAGGATGCGACTTCGCAGACGTTCCGATTTTGGTTCTTACCATTGACCCCTGCGTAAGTTGTACCGAAAGATAAGGGGGAACTAAAAAATGAATAAATATGGTTCTTTTGTTGGCGGCGTTTTAAAATCGCTTTTCACTAAACCTGCCACCTACGGTTACCCCTATAACAAGAAAGAATACCCAAAGCGTACCAGAGGTAGCATTGTAATTGATATAGACGGTTGTATTTTTTGCGGTCTTTGCGAAAAGAAATGCCCCTCGTCGGCTATTAAGGTAGACCGAAACAGCGGCACCTGGTCGATTGACCGTATGGGTTGCGTTCAGTGTGAAAACTGCGTTAACGGATGTCCTAAAAAGGTTCTTTCTACCGATATAAACTACACCGCGCCCAGCACAACCAAAACGGTTGATACCTTTGCTAAGGCAGGCGCTCAAATTAGCGAAGAAAAGGGCGCTTCTATGCCTAACGCCCAGCTCGATAAATGCGTATTCTGCGGCCTTTGCGCTAAAAACTGCCCCCAAGGCGCTT
>JAZODO010000221.1:0-1769 GCA_045597065.1 Acutalibacteraceae bacterium
TTTACCGAATAAAAACTACAATAGTTACACTTTTTTTCACAAAAGGGAATATGTATGTAAATTCCTAAACTGTTAGTCAAGGATTTCGCCTATACAACTGCCGGGAATAGAAGCAGCGTTAGCTTCGTCGGTATCAAGGTGCATAGCGAGTGCATAGCTGTCGGAAACACGGGCTACAACGTCGCCAAAAATAAGGGCTCTGCCTTCGGTAGGAATTTTAACCGAAACAATTTGGCTATCGGTAATGCCGTATTTTTCTGCGTCGGCAGTGGTCATATGAATATGACGCTTTGCAACAATAACGCCTTCGGTAAGGTCAACTTCGCCGGCAGGTCCAACAAGTTTACAAGCGCCGCTGTCTTTAACGTCGCCCGATTCGCGAATAGGCGCCTTAACGCCAATAGCACGAGCGTCGGTAAGAGAAATTTCTACCTGGGTAGCCTTTCTGCAAGGTCCTAAAATAGAAACGCCTGCGAGTTCTTTTTTGGGGCCAACAACGGTAACGCGTTCTTCACAAGCGTATTGACCGGGTTGGGAAAGGTCTTTTTTAGGGGTAAGTTTATAACCCTTGCCAAATAAAATTTCTAAATGTTCTTCGCTAACGTGTACGTGGCGAGCAGAAATTTCAACTAAAACTTCCTTTTTCATAACAGTTCTCCTCAAATATATAATATTTATACCTAATTATAACATAATTTTTTTCAATAATAAAGGGGTTTTTGCTATTTTAAGCCAAAAAAATAACGGACGACAAAAAGCCGTCCGTTAAATCATTTAAATTAAGCTTCAGCAATAGCGTCAACAGGGCAACCCGCAGCACAAGCGCCACAATCAATGCAGGTATCAGCGTCGATAACGTATTGAGTATCGCCGGCAGAGATAGCGTCTACGGGGCAACCGGAAGCACAAGCACCACAGCTAATACAAGCGTCGGAAATTTTGTATGCCATTTAAAATACACCTCCTTGTGTCTGCTTTTATTGTAACACATTAAAGCAAAATTTCAAGTATAAATTTAAACCAATAATTATGATTGTTATTCGGTTTCGGGGTCTTTTGGCGCGGGCTTTTTATTCTTTCCTTTCGAAAGGAGTTCAACCTCGCTTCTGTGAACCTTGGTAGGAGCGGCATCTTCGCCAATTCTAACGTAAAGCATACCGGTTAAGGGGTTTTCGTCTACAACAACTCCGTTACCCGAAACGGTTTTAACAAAAGAACCAACAGGGGGAGTAATAGAGTTTAAATATTCGTAGGCTTCTTGTTCATATTTAAGGCAACACATAAGGCGGCCGCAACTTCCTGAAATTTTAGTTGGGTTAAGCGAAAGCCCTTGTTCCTTTGCCATTTTAATAGAAACAGGTTGGAAATCGTCTAAAAAGCGGGCGCAACAAAAAGGCTGGCCGCAAATTCCAAGTCCGCCAAGCATTTTTGCCTCATCGCGAACGCCGATTTGTCTAAGTTCTATTCGTGTATGAAAACTTCCCGCTAAATCTTTAACCAGGTCTCTAAAATCAACCCTACCGTCGCTTGTAAAGTAGAATAAAATTTTAGTTCCGTCAAAGGCGTATTCAACGTCAACAAGTTTCATATCGAGGTTATGCTCAATAATCTTCTTTTCGCAAAGTTTAAAAGCTTCATCGGCCTTTTTGCGGTTTTCTTTCATTTTGCGTTTATCTACCGAATCGGCAAGTCGAAGCACCTTTTTAAGGGGTTTAACAATTTTAATATCGTCTACCTTTTTTACCCCTTCGCAAACGGTGGCGCATTCA
>JAZODO010000222.1:0-1548 GCA_045597065.1 Acutalibacteraceae bacterium
AGTTTTGTAACCGAAAATTTTGTTCTACCTGCGAAGCCTGAAACCCGCAGTAATACTTTGTGTCTTACAAGGGTAAAGGCAAGTAAATAGGGCAAAATTTGGTTCCAAAACCGATTTCGTCCCTAATCGCAACTCCCTAAAAGGTGAGGCGGTTTATTCTTTGGTGGAGGCGAGGGGAGCGACCGTATGCTTCGCATACTATTGGCTTGTCGACCGTTGCCTATGGCAACAGTACCCGACTTCACCGCTCTGCGAGAAAAATTTGCCACTGGCAACTTTTTCTTCTTCGCAGACCCTCTCGGGTTCGACTCCCCGTTCAAAAAACAAAAAAAGAGCAGATACCTTGCGGTATCGCTCCTTTTTTATTTGGTGGAGGCGAGGGGAGTCGAACCCCTGTCCGAAAGCCTATCCCAACCGACATCTCCGAGCGCAGACGGTCATTAACATTCCCTCACACAAAAGCAGGCCGTCACGCTTTTGTGCTTAGTAGCCGAAAATTCATGACAAGGCTATCGGCATTACCTTGTTCACGTTCACCGCTAATCGACGCCCTAGCCGGTCCGCGGTATTACCGGGTCGGACGGCAGCTTAATTAAGCTGCAAGAGCAACTTTAGAGTTGTTGTTTAATTTTATAAATTTGCGGCTTTTAAAGAGGTACCGCACCTCTGCTCGCTTTCAATTGTTCAAAGCCCCCGTCGAAACCTTTACGCCCCCATATATAATATATGGTGGTGGCTTTTACCTGTTTTGCTCTTTTATAGCGCGCTGCATATCTCGGTTTGCCGATTTTTCTGCAGCTACTGCACGTTTATCGTAAAGTTTTTTACCTTTACAAAGGCCGAGTTGAACCTTTACAAGAGAACCTTTAAAATAAAGAGATAGCGGAACAAGCGCCAAACCTTGTTGTTTTACAACCCCGAAAAGCCTTAGAATTTCTTTTTTGTGTAAAAGGAGTTTTCTAACCCTTAAGGGGTCTTTATTAAAAATGTTTCCGTGCTCATAGGGGGAAATGTGCATTTGTTTAATATACATTTGGCCGTCATCAACGCTACACCAAGCATCTTTTAGGTTTACTCCGCCTTGACGAATAGATTTTATTTCGGTACCGGTAAGTTCAATACCTGCTTCAAAGCTTTCTATAACAAAATATTCGTGAAAAGCCGCTTTGTTGGTTGTAATAGTCTTAGTATTATCCATTTGCACACCTCCTTATAACGTAATTTTAAGCCTTTTAAATATACCATACTTAAAAGGCCATATCAAGCAAATTTTGTCGAAAAAATTAAAGCATCTCAAAGGTTACCCCATAAGATGCTTTAAGCAAATGCGAATTAGTCTTCTTTAGCGGGAGCAGCGGTAGTAGGAACTGCTTGCTTAAGAGCTGCGCGGGTCTTTCTAACCTCGCCAAGGTTAGCGGTAAGACCTTCATCGGCTCTGCGCATAATATCATCAACAAAGTCTTGAGCAGCTTTTCTCATTTGGCGGCTCTTAGATTGAGCGGTAGCAATGATTTCAGCAGCCTTTTCTTGAGCAAGTTTGGTAATTTC
>JAZODO010000223.1:0-7978 GCA_045597065.1 Acutalibacteraceae bacterium
AAACGGGGTCGAGAGCCTGTTCAACGTCGATAAAAGCGGCGGTACAGCCAGCCTTTTGGGCTTCGGCAACAACGTGGGGCGCGAGGGTGGTTTTACCCGAAGATTCGGGTCCGTAGATTTCTACGATTCTTCCCTTGGGCATACCGCCTATACCTAAAGCGTTATCGAGCGAAATAGAGCCTGTTTTAATATGTTCTACCTGCATTCCCATATTTTCGCCAAGGCGCATAACCGCACCTTGACCAAATTGTTTTTCGATTTGAGAAAGGGCCGTAGCCAATGCTTTGTTTTTATCTTCTGACATAATTTTTACCACCTTTTATATTTATTTGATTATATGATACATTATCAGGTGTCCCAAAAACTACCCTTTGAACCCCTAAAAGGTCGTTTTTAATGCCTATATTTTTATAACCATTATCTGTTAGAATTTGGGCAACCAGGTCGGCTTCTTTAATTCCTACTTCGAAGGCTAAATAGCCGCCTTTATTTAAACTATTTTTCCAAACCTCGGAAATTTCGCGGTAGAAGTATAGACCATCTTCCCCCCCGAAAAGGGCGGTATGAGGCTCGTTTAAAACCTCTTTAGAAAGGGTTTCTTTTTCTACGGTTGGAATATAAGGAGGGTTCGAAACAATAAGGTCGAACTGTTCGCCGTTTGAAACTAGCGCGTCGGCTAGCTGTGGGGTTACGTTTTTAGCGCCGTTTTTTTCTATATTCTTTAAAAGCCAGGCGTAGGCTTCACTATACTTTTCAACCGCTAAAACATAAGCATCGGGGCGGTCTTTTGCAATGCTGATTGCAATACATCCGCTTCCGGAACATAGGTCGCAAACCTTGGGAGCCTTTTTATCTTTTATAAGGTTTAAAGCCTCTTCTACCAAAAGTTCGGTATCTTGGCGAGGAATTAAAACTCCTTTACCCACCAAAAATTCGCTTTTATAGAACCACCATTTACCGAAAATGTACTGAAGAGGTTCTCCCTCTTTTCGGCGATTTATAATTTGGTCGATATCTTGGTGGTTTAAGGTTTTATCGGAAAGGGCTAATTTATTAGGTTCTACCCCAATAAGGTGGGCCACTATTAGCTTAGCTTCGAGTTGTTGTTCGCTAGAAATGCCGTTTAGCTTATCTTTTGAATAGCGTAAAGCGGCAGAAACAGACATTACCATTTATCGTCTTCCTCGTTTTCGGGGATTACTTCATTCATAGCGGCTATTGCAATTTCTATCATAGAGTCGTCGGGTTCTTTAACGGTAATACGTTGGAACCAAAGGCCGGGGGCTGCAATAATACGGGTTAAAGTATTATCGTAGCGGCCGCAGATTTTAATAAGTTCATACCCTACTCCGCAAATTAAGGGAACTAGGGGAACCTTTATAAGAAGCCTTAACCAAAGCATATTGCTTAGGGTTAAAACAGGGAAAACAGCGTCGAGTAAAAGGGTTATGCAAATACCGACAACAAGCATTAGCATTAAAAAGGAGGTTCCGCAACGGGGGTGGAAACGCTTTTGAATTTTAACGTTTTCTACCGTTAAAGGGAGCCCCTCTTCATAGCAGAAAATTGTTTTATGTTCAGCTCCGTGGTAGCGGAAAACGCGGTCGATATCTTTCATAAAGGAAACGGCTATCATATAACCGAAAAATATTAAAATTTTGAATACGCCCGCAAAAATTGAACGGTAGGCTTCTAGATTTACATTTGCGAGACCGAATAGGTAGTTGATTCCTTCGAAGGCCTTTTCGGGTAACCAGAGGAATAAGAACACGCTAAGAATTACGGCCAAAACCGAAGCGAGCGACATTATTACGCCCATTAATGCCGAAGAGGATTTTTTGTTTTCGGGGGCTTTTTTAGTTTCTTTGTTTTCGAGTTCTTTTGTTTCTTCTTCTAAATAGCCGGAAATTTCGGCCGATTGCATCATCGCTTTATAACCTACAAGCATTGAGTCAATAAAGCCGACTACACCGCGAATTATAGGCCACTTAAAAAGGAAGCACTTATCTTTTAGGTTTTTAAAATTTTGGGGAACGATTTCTATGCTACCGTCTTTTTTTCTAACGGCCATAGCGGTTTTTTTAGGGCCGCGCATCATAATACCTTCGATTAGCGCTTGGCCGCCTATGCTGGTTTTTTTAGCCATTATTTTCTCCTTCAGATTCTACTTTTAGTTTTTCATATATGGGAAGAACTATTGTAACGATTGTTCCAACGCCTTCGGTACTATCTACAAGAAGGAGTCCGTTGTGTTGTTTAATAATTTCATCGGCAACGGCAAGGCCTATACCCGAACCGTGAACCTGTTTGTTGGCTTTATAGAATTTTTCTTTAACGCGGTCGATATCTTGGGCCGCAATACCAACGCCGGTATCGCTAACCGAAACCTGAATACAATGGTCTTCGATTTTTTGTTCTATTAAAATTTGGCCGCCCGACTGGTTATATTTAAGGGCGTTGTCGATAACGTTTATGAAAACTTGTTTAATACGATTAGAGTCGCCCATACAGTACATTTCGGTAGCGGGGGGCATAAATACAAGTTCTACATTTTGCTTCTTAGCGAGTTCGCGGTACATATCGGCCGCTTCGCCAAGTATTGCGCCTAAATTAAATTCGTCGAAAGAAACGGGCAAACGACCCGATTGCATACGAGAAAAATCGAGCAGTTCTTCTACAAGCCCGCCAAGTCTTTCCGACTCTTTAAGAACAACATCTAATCCTTTACCAACCGTTTCTTCATCGAACCCGATAGACATTTTAGCCGTTTCGGCCCAACCGCGAATGGCGGTTAAGGGGGTGCGTAGTTCGTGAGAAACAGAGGAGATGAAGTCGTTCTTCATGTTCTCTACCTCTTTAAGTTCGCCCGCCATATAGTTAATAGAGTCGCAAAGTTCGCCTATTTCGGTATTAGATTGAATGTCGATTCGAGCATCGAGGTCGCCCAGCGCAATTTTACGGGCAACGCTGCTAAGTTCGCGCACAGGGCGTACAATAGAGGTTACGAAGTACATACCCGAAGTTGAAATAACAGCTAAAATAACAACGCCTATTATAACAGCAATAAGGCAAACACTTAAAATGTGGCGGTTAATTTTAGTTAAGGAAACTACCCACCTTACCGCGCCGAAAACTTGGCCGTTTTCATTAGTTAAAAGGGTTGTTTCGCAAATAATTTTTTCGCCAGCGGCGCTTTTGCCCGTCCAAAAGCTACTAGCTTCGCCTTGAACAGCTCGGTCATAATCGGGCATTATGGGGGAAGTATAGTCGAATCCTGTTGTAGAAATAAGAACGCTTCCGCTAGCGTTTAAAACTTGAATTTCGAGTTTATCTTTATGTTCAAAACTTTCGCAGTAACCGCGAGCGGTAGATTCTAAATTTTCAGCATTGCATTCTAAAAGAGGGTTTATAACCGTTTGGGCATATTCTTTAGCAACAGTTTGCGCTTCGGAAATACAGTAGGAACGAACAAATGCGCAAAAGATAACTTCGAGAGCAAAAATAACAACAAAAATTACAAGCAAAAAGTTTACAACCCATTTAAAGGCTATACTTTTAAACTTAATTTCGAAATTCATTTGCTCTCACCTCTTTTTTAAAAAATTTTTAAGTTTAGTTTTCGCTATTCCATTTGTAACCCATACCCCAAACAGTAACAAGATGTTTAGGAGCCGAGGGTTCATCTTCGATTTTCATTCTAAGGCGACGAATATTTACGTCGACAATTTTTTCTTCGCCAAAGTAGCTTTCGCCCCAAACCTTATTTAAAATATCGGTTCGGTCGAGCGCCATATCGGGATTAGTAAAGAAATATTCAATAATTTGGAACTCTACTTGGGTAAGTTCGATATCTTTACCGTTTTTCTGTAGGGTATGGCGGCGCATATTAAGCACAAAATCGCCAAGTTTAATTTCGTCGGTATGAACAGGAGCCACAGTATTGTTCATTCCGACACGGCGGTAGAGCGAATCTACTCTTGCGAGAAGTTCGGTAGGACTAAATGGTTTTGTAATATAGTCGTCGGCTCCAAGCATAAGACCGCTGATTTTATCCATTTCTTGGGTACGGGCGGTTAGCATTATAATACCTAGCGTTTGGCTTCTTTTACGAAGTTCGGTACAAAGGGCAAACCCGTCCATTCCGGGCATAGAAATATCTAAAAGGGCAATATCAAAATCGGGTTCGGCATCGTAAATTTGGAGCGCTTCTTCGCCGCTTCCCGCTTCTACGGTTGTATAACCAACGCGTTTTAGGTTTATTGCTTCAAAACTTCTTATAGCTTCTTCGTCTTCAACAATAAGTATTTTTTTCATACTCTTCTCCTACTTCATTAGTTCAAACATTGATTCAACCGTTTTTTCGGTTATTTCAAGGGGGTTTTCGGGGGTAATTCTAGCTAAATATACTAAACCGTTTTCGGTTGCTAAAACAAAATATCCTTGGCTTATATAGTAGCCTTCGAGATAGTCGGCTTCGGACACTACCCTTATTCTAAAGAGTTCTTCGCCTGTAAGTTTATTTTCCGGGTCGAAACTATAAATAATTCTCATTCGCTGTTCGTTACGGCGAATAACAAAGATTTGGTCTTTCCAGCCGGCCGGAACGTTTAGGCTATAACCGTCGGGCATATTTACGAAAGAGGACGAAAGGGTTTTAAAACTGTGTCCGTCGAAATCGCTCCAGTTAGTAAAGTATATTTTATCGCTTTCGGAAAGGGTTGCCGTTGAAAGGAGTAATTCGGAACGCGGAATATCTATAACTCCATCGCCGTTATAGTCGTAACTTGTAACCGCGCTTTCGCGGTAGGTTAGGTCGGCTTCGGGGGTTTTGGCGTTATAAAGGGTTTTTAAAACGCCCGATTCAAACCATAAAATTTCGGTAAGCATTCCCGAACCTTTAACAGCGTCGATATAAAGGGCTGGAGTTCCGTTAGAAAGGCTAGACATAACCGGGTCTTGATATGAGGTTATTCCTCCGTCGAGTTCCACCTTACCTACTTCGGCAATATTATGGTTTGCCAAAGAAAAGACCTTAGCAAAAGCCGTTTTTTCGGTAGAATTTAGATAAACAACCGTTAGGTCTTTAACCCCGTCGTTTGTCATGTCGGCGCAAATAAAGTTAGTATATTGTTCTAGCGCGCGTTGTACTACGGTTTGGCCCGAAAAGGAATAAACGCCAACCTTTTTATCTACCGAACCATAAACCATATAGCCAACTATAATTTCTACGCCGCCATCGCCGTTTAAGTCGGCAAAGGTAACCCTTTCTATTCCGTTACCTACAAGGCTCATATCGCCCATACTCTTCCATTGTCCTTCGTGTTCGGCTATAACGTTTATATGCATTGTAACCGTACTGTCGGCAATAGTGCTATAAAAGGCTACGGCTTCTTTAGCGGTATCGTTATTAAGGTCATTTAAAATTATGGCCGAACGATAGTCGCCAAACGAGGGGTAACGTAGGGTTATATCTTTACCCGTATAGTTTATAAGGGCTTCTTCGATAGGCCTTAAATCACCTTCGAGTTTTGGCGGAGTTAGCATATTTTCTATACTACTGTTAAGCGGAGTACAACCCGAAAGCGACAAAACAAAAGCCGCCACTACTATAAGGCAGATAAACTTTTTAAAGCGCATAGGCCACACTCCTCCTTTATATATCTATACATAATAGATTATACCACAATCACCTATAAAAATAAAGAGTTTTATAAAAATTTAAGGGCATAAAAAAGCACACACAAATAAAGTTTGTGTGTGTTTTAAAATTAGTCAATAATAATGCTTTCGCCGGTCATTTCTTCGGGCTTATCTAACCCTAAAAGTTTAATAATGGTTGGCGAAATGTCGCAAAGTTTTCCGCCCTCACGGAGAGTACATTTTTTACCAACAACCGCAAAAGGTACGGGGTTGGTAGTATGGGCGGTAAAGGGAGAACCGTCGGTATCTATCATACAGTCGGCATTACCGTGGTCGGCGGTAAGAAGCATTACGCCACCCATTTTAAGGGTAGAATCGGCTACCCTGCCAACACACTCATCTACGGTTTCAACAGCGGTAACTGCGGCCGAGAAAATACCGGTATGGCCTACCATATCACAGTTAGCGAAGTTTAGAATAACGACGTCATATTTACCCGATTCAATAGCTTCGCAAACCTTGTCGCAAACGGGAACTGCGCTCATTTCGGGTTGCATATCATAGGTAGCAACCTTAGGGCTTTTAACAAGAATTCTGTCTTCGCCGCTATATTCAACCTCTACGCCGCCGTTAAAGAAGAAGGTTACGTGGGCGTATTTTTCGGTTTCGGCAATACGAAGTTGGGTAAGACCCTTATCGGCTAAGAACTCGCCAAGAGTGTTATTTAAAGATTGGGGTTTATATGCAACCTCTACGCCCGGCATAGAAGCGTCGTATTGAGTCATACAAACGAAGAAGAGGTCTAGCTTTCCGCCCTTGCGTTCAAAGCCGTCAAAGGCATCGTCTACAAAGGTACGGGTAATTTCGCGAGCGCGGTCAGGGCGGAAGTTAAAGAATATAACGCTATCGCCCGAAGCAATACGCTTTGTACCCGAAATTACGGTAGGAAGAACGAATTCGTCGGTTAGGTTTTTACCGTCGGCATCTACGGTTTCGTAAGAAGCGCGAACTGCGGCTTCGGCATCATCGGCCATTATGCCTGCGCCATAAACTAAAGCGGCATAAGCCTTTTCGACTCTGTCCCAACGGTTGTCGCGGTCCATTCCGTAGAAGCGGCCCATAACGGTTGCAATTTTGCCTGCGCCAAGCTCGGCAAACTTTTTATTAGCGGCCGCAATAAAGTCGGCAGCGGAGGCAGGGGGAACGTCGCGACCGTCGAGTAAGGCGTGAACATAAATTTCGGTTACGCCTAAATCTCTAGCCATTTCTACTAAGGCGTAAAGATGTTCGATATGGCTATGAACGCCACCGTCAGACAAAAGGCCCATAAGATGAAGGGCAGAACCGTTTTTCTTAACGTTTTCTACCGCCTTTACAAAGGCTTCGTTAGTTTTCATATCGCCATCTTTGGCCGATTTAGTAATTCTGGTTAACTCTTGGTAAACAACGCGGCCTGCGCCAATGTTGGTGTGGCCTACTTCGCTGTTGCCCATTTGGCCGTCGGGTAGGCCAACATCCATTCCCGAAGCGCCAATAGCGGTAGAGGGCCAGTTTGCGAAAATATCGTCTAAACGGGGGGTTTTAGCGGCTGCAATAGCATTTACGGCCGCATTGTCGTTAAAACCGTAACCGTCCATTATAGTTAAAACTAAAGGTTTTTTCATAAAGTTCTCCGTTTTCATAAGTTCGGCACACCAAAGGGTGTGCCGAAAAGTTTTTATTTGCTTGCAGCTTTAACGATAACGCTAAAGTCTTCGGCTTTAAGGGAAGCGCCGCCGATAAGACCGCCGTCTACGTTTACTTTTGCAACGAGTTCGTCGGCATTTTTAGCGTTCATAGAACCGCCGTATTGAATGGTAACGGTTTCGGCAACTTCTTTACCGTAAACTTCGGCAAGAGCTTCGCGAACGTAGCCGTTTCCTTCGTCGGCTTGGTCGGCAGTAGCGGTAACACCGGTTCCGATAGCCCAAACGGGTTCGTAAGCGATAATAATATTTTTAAGCCCCTCGGCAGATACGTTAGTAAGAGCCATTTTAGTTTGGAATTTTAAGAGGGTTTCGGTATAACCGAGTTCGCGTTGTTCAAGGGTTTCGCCAACGCAAACGATAGCAGTAAGGCCGGCATTTACGGCAGCAAGGGTGCGAAGGTTAACGGTTTGGTCGGTTTCGCCAAAGTATTGTCTGCGTTCGCTATGGCCGATAACAACGTATTCTACGCCACAAGCGGTAAGCATTTCGGCAGAAACTTCGCCGGTATATGCGCCCGAAGCCTTGAAGTGAACGTTTTCTGCGCCGATTTTAATGTTAGAGCCTTTTGCGGCTTCTACTGCAGCGGCAAT
>JAZODO010000224.1:0-2400 GCA_045597065.1 Acutalibacteraceae bacterium
CTTTACAATATTCAGTTCATCGTAGACGATAACGACGACGTTTATATTATCGAAGTAAACCCCCGTTCTTCTCGTACCGTACCCTTCCTTTCTAAGTCTACCGGATATAGTCTTGCCGATATTGCTACCGAAGTAATCTTAGGCAAAAGCCTTAAAGAACTAGGCATCTTCTCGCTATATCCCGAAGAAAAACAACGTTGGTACGTTAAGGTTCCCGTATTCTCCTTTAATAAACTACGCGGACTAGACGCTTATCTTTCTCCCGAAATGAAGTCTACCGGAGAAGCCATCGGTTACGACGACAAGCTTAACCGCGCTCTCTATAAAGCGCTCCAAGCAAGCGGTATGAAGCTCCAAAATTATGGTACCGTATTTGCTACCATTGCAGATAAAGATAAGGAAGAAGCACTACCCCTTATCCGCCGCTTCTATAATCTCGGCTTTAATATTCAAGCAACTTCGGGTACCGCTAAATTCCTTAAAGAAAATGGTATCAGAACCCACGTTCTTAAAAAGATTAACGAAGATAGCAACGAAATTATCGACGCTCTTCGTCAAGGCCATATCGCTTACGTTATCAACACAAGAGATATCTCTTCTAAAGACCAGTTAAGCGATGGTGCAGAAATTCGTCGTACCGCTACCGAAAATAACGTTACACTCTTTACTGCACTCGATACCGTTAAGGTTTTATTAGATGTTTTAGAAGAAACAACACTTACAATCTCTACTATCGACGCTTAAAAGAGGACTATAATGAAACAAGATTTATTTACTGTACTCTCAAATGAACAAATTGCAGATAAGGTCTATAAAATGACCTTATCTGGCGATGTTTCTCATATTACCGCTACAGGACAGTTTGTAAATATAAAAGTCGACGGAATGTTCCTTCGTCGCCCTATCTCGGTTTGCGACTATGAAGAGGGCCTTTTAACCTTAATCTATAAGGTGGTAGGTAAGGGAACCGAGTATATGTCTACTCTAAACTGTGGCGCTACTCTCGACATACTAACCGGCCTTGGTAACGGCTATAATATCGACCTTTCGGGCAACAATCCCTTACTAATAGGCGGTGGTGTTGGCGTTCCCCCTATGTATGGCTTGGCTAAAAAACTTTGCGCCGAGGGTAAAAACGTATCGGTTATTTTAGGTTTTAACTCTAAATCCGATATGTTCTATGAAGAAGAATTTAAAGCCCTTGGATGTAAAGTATTCGTTGCAACTGCCGACGGAAGCTACGGTACAAAAGGCTTTGTTACAAACTTGATTCCTGAAATTAAAGATTATACTTATTTCTATACCTGCGGCCCCGAACCAATGCTTAAAGCTATTTATAACGCTACTAATACAAGCGGCCAATTTAGCTTTGAAGAGCGAATGGGTTGCGGTTTCGGTGCTTGTATGGGTTGCTCTTGTAAAACAAAATACGGCAACAAGCGTATTTGTAAAGAAGGTCCCGTTTTAGTTAAGGAGGAAATAATATGGTAGATACAAAGGTTACTTTAAGCGGTATCGAACTAGATAACCCTATTATTCCTGCTTCGGGCACTTTCGGTTTCGGCTATGAATTTGCCGAACTATACGATATAAATATGCTCGGAACATTCTCTTTTAAGGGAACAACCAAAGACCCTCGTTTTGGAAATCCAACCCCTCGTATTGCCGAATGTCCTTCGGGTATGATAAATGCCGTAGGCCTTCAAAACCCAGGAATAGAAAAGGTTATTTCAGAAGAACTTCCTAAACTTAAAACCTGTTTTCATAAACCTGTTATGGCTAACATTAGTGGTTTTTCGCTAGAAGAATATGTTTACTGCTGTGAGCAAATTGATAAGCAAGAACAGGTTGGTTGGATAGAAGTAAACGTTAGTTGCCCTAACGTTCACGGCGGGGGAATGTCGTTTGGCGTTTTACCCGAATCTGCGGCCGAAGTTACTAAGGCCGTTAAAGCCGTAACTACAAAACCCGTTTATATAAAACTTTCGCCAAACGTTACTAATATTGTCGAAATCGCAAAGGCTTGCGAAAATGCTGGCGCCGACGGAATTAGTATGATAAATACCATGCTCGGTATGAGAATTAACCTAAATACCAAAAAGCCTATTATCGCTAACAAAATGGGTGGTTATTCGGGCAGTGCAATTATGCCGGTCGCTCTTCGTATGGTTTATCAAGTTTACGAAGCGGTTAAAATCCCAATTATCGGTATGGGCGGTATTGCTACTGCAGAAGATGTTATCGAAATGATGCTTGCGGGCGCTACTGCCGTTCAGGTTGGCGCTGCAAATCTGGTTGAACCTTTTGCTTGTAAAAATATTATAGAAGACCTACCGCGCGTAATGGAAAAATACAATATTACTTCACTTAAAGATATAATAGGAGGCGCTCACTAATGGG
>JAZODO010000225.1:0-1862 GCA_045597065.1 Acutalibacteraceae bacterium
TAAAATTTTCTGTATTTAAGCCATAAAACGCAGAAAGGCTGTCGCCTTTCGAGGCTTTTGGCAACAATATGGGAAATTTTATTCGAGAAACAAATACTGCCCTACGGGGCGTGAGCGTTTTGCCATAGTCTTTTTTTGTTAAAATGGTTGCAAAACTAAATTATAAATAGTATAATAAATTATGTATTATGTAAATCAAATTTCCAATACTAAAACTATTGGAGGTTGCTTTATGAATACAAACAATTTTAACCTAAATTCTAGTTCTGTCGGTGGAGAAGATAACACCCTCTTCGACCAAATTAAAGAATGTGCTTCTATTACCGCTACTAACGGAAAGCACGTAATTCAGTGCCTAACAATTATTGGCGAAATAGAAGGTCATGTTGTTTCTTCTTCCCAAAATAAAACTACCAAGTACGAACACATTATTCCTCAACTCGTAGCAATAGAAGAAAGCAAGGAAATCGACGGCCTTCTTATAATGCTAAATACAGTTGGCGGCGATGTTGAAGCGGGTCTCGCTATTGCCGAACTAATTGCGGGAATGAAAAAACCTACCGTATCGCTGGTGCTTGGCGGCGCCCATTCAATTGGTATTCCGCTTAGCGTTGCGGCTAAAAGGTCTTTTATTGTTCCTTCTGCTACAATGACGGTTCATCCCGTTCGTATGACAGGTATGGTTTTAGGCGTTCCGCAAATGCTTCGTCATTTCGAACGAATTCAAGACCGCATCATTACCTTTGTAACCAAAAATTCCGCCATTTCTAAAGAACGCTTTACCTCGCTTATGATGAACGTTGGCGAAATGGTAAACGACGTTGGCTCTATTCTCGATGGAGAAAAGGCGGTAGAGGTAGGCCTTATCGGAAGTATTGGCAGCTTGTCCGATGCTACCGAAACGCTTTACAAAATGATAGATGAAAACGACGCAAACTAAATTTGCGTCATTACATATTAAAGGAGATTACATAATGCCGGCAAAAAAACGCTCTGCTAAAAAAACAACAGCTAAAAAAAGCGCGCCACAAAAACACACAAAACCTGCTACAAATAAAAACCTGGTTTCGCTCCTATTATTTGCGGTTTCTGTTTTTGTTTTAGCCGTTACTTTTATTTCGGGTGAAAACCTATGGAACGGAATGCATAACGCGCTATTCGGCCTTTTTGGTGCCGTTACCTTTGTTGTGCCTGTTTATTTAATAGCTATTTCTGTTTTCTACGCTATGGATAAACTAAAAGGCGCGGTTGCTGTGCGCTTTGGAGAAATCGGCGTTTTAGCCTTCCTCGTTTGCGGAACTATCGACGTATTTATGCCCCGTACCGAAGAATTGCCCCTTGTTGATTATTTAGGTAAAGTCTTTACAAACGGCGTTAAAGGCGGAGGTTTCTTTGGCGGTCTTATTGGCGAACCTCTACATAATTGGTTTGGTGAAGTAGGAGCTACTATAACCCTTTTACTTTTAGTTTTCGTTTTAGTAATGTTAATTACCGGTACAACCCTTATAACCCTCTTTAAAAATCTTTCTAAACCTGTAAAAACTGTTCAAGAAACCTATAAAGAACGTATCGAAGATATGAAAGCAAAACGCCCGGTTGTTGATATTCCGGTAGACGACCCCAACCTTATGGAAAATCTACCCAAAATGAACGAAAAACAACGAAAGGTAATAACTACCTATAAAGATATCGACGTTCCCGAAGAAGATGAGTTTGAAGATACAAGCGTTTCTATCGATGAAGCGATTTTTGCGGCCCAAAACGAATCCGAAGAGGTAGAACAACTCGAAATAGATAAAAACAATAAAAAACAGAGTGAACCTCTACCCGAAGTTGATATTAACCCCGATACTATCGAAATG
>JAZODO010000226.1:0-1749 GCA_045597065.1 Acutalibacteraceae bacterium
AAAAGTAAAATTTGTGTTTCTTTTTTTATTTTTAATATTGACTTTAACTTTTACTAGTGATATAATATTTTTAACTTATTTTTGGAGATGAAAAAATGAAAAAATATCTCTTACCAAACGAAGGTAATTTTTACAAAGCTAACTTACATTGCCACACCACTAATTCAGATGGAAAGCTTACCCCCGAGCAGGTAAAAGATGCTTACTTAAAAAGGGGTTATTCCGTTATTGCATACACAGACCACGATATTTTACTTGACCGCGCTAACCTTTGCGACCAAAGATTTTTAGCGTTAAACGGCTACGAGTTAGAGGTTAACGAGTTTATCCCCAACGCGCCCTTTAAAAAAATTAAAACCTGCCACATGTGCTTTATCGCGTTAAAGCCGAATAATTTAAACCAAGTGCTTTACCACCGCGAAAAATATTTATTCGGTAACGCACCCACCTTTAGAAGCCAGCTTAAGTTTGACGAAAACGCGCCCGACTATGAACGCGTTTATTCCCCTGAAGGCATTAGCGAAATGATGAAGGCGGGAAGAGATAACGGATTTTTCGTTACCTATAACCACCCCGTTTGGTCTATGGAAACGCTTAACGAATACGGCGGATATAAGAATATGCACGCTATGGAAATAGTTAACAACAGCTGTTTAGTTGGCGGGTTTAACGATTATAACGAAAAGATTTACGACGAGTTATTGCTATTAGGAAACCAAATCTTTTGCACCGCTACTGACGATAACCACAACGTTCATCCCTTTGATAGCAAGAAATGCGATTCCTTTGGCGGATTTACTATGATTAAAGCGCCCAAGCTTGAATACACCGCGATTACGGACGCTCTTGTAAACGGTAACTTCTATGCTTCTCAAGGCCCAAAAATCAACGAGCTTTGGTTTGAAGATGGTAAGATTCATATAACCTGCGAAGGAGCAGAAAGCATTAGACTTAACTGCGGTGTTCGCCGTACGGAAGTTCTTTACGCTGAAGATAAGCCCTTAACCGAAGCTTGCTTTAACGTTTTAGAAGATGATATTTTCGTTCGTATAACCGTAACCGATAAGGAAGGCAAGCACGCAAATACTAATGCTTATTTCGTTAAGGATTTATTAGCTTAAAAGGGTAAATTAACGGTAATTTTTAACAAAAAGGTATTAAAAAACCCATAACGTATATAAAAAACTCTGCCAATCAAGGCAGAGTTTTGTTTTTATTTGCTATGTTTATTTAATTTAAACAGCTCTTCGGTTGCCATTCTTGTTTTAGAAACCACGCCCTGTTTTTTGGGGAAGCAATAATATAGGCAATCGTTGTTACCAATGCAAATAACGTCCCCAATTTCATACCAATAATAGTCTGCGTATAAGCTGTAAGATGCAAGGGGTGGTTGGCTATAATTTAGCTCGCCGTTTGCGCCCGTAAGAGTAAAGCCCCTTTCGTTGTGAATAAGGTGGCCTTTGCCGATATCGTAAACCGCTTTGTAGTTTACCATCATAGTTATATCAACTTCGGTATCTAGCAAATATTCGCCCTTTAAAATTTCTTGCTTTACGTTAGCGCGTTCCCAATTATACCAATCGGGAATGTGAGTAAATTCCGTTTCGCCCTCTACCGCCTTCATAAAACCCTCTTCCGTTAAGGTGTATACCTTACCGCAGGCAGAACAGGTTAAATTTACGCCCTTGCCTTCCATTTGCCCTTCGCTGTTACAATGGGGGCATTTATATAATATGCGGTGTAAGCCAT
>JAZODO010000227.1:0-10859 GCA_045597065.1 Acutalibacteraceae bacterium
TAGCATTTATTGGGGAAAGGTTCCCACCAATTAAATCAAATAACAAAGTTACATCTCCTTAAAATTACACAAATTTCCCCTTTTAAAACATTATACACAAAATATTATGAAATTACAAGAAAAATCGGGGATTTCTCCCCGATTTTAAATAATAAATTTATTATTTACATAACCTGTAATGTTTTTATACTTAATAAGCGACCATTCGCCATTATTATTATAAACAGTAAGGGCGCTTCCGTTTGGCGCAGAGCCTACTATTTTACTATAAATATCGGGGCGTTCCCTAATATTTAGGCTTGAGCCCGACATAGTTTTAACATATACTGTAGGTAGAGTTTCGCTTGGAAAATTAAATGGAATATCGAAATAATCGGCAAGAGAAAGCACAAGATTTTGAGCCATTTTGTCTATGTTATTTCTTATCCACTCGGCATCTTCGGGGTTGTCGTGATAGGCAACCTCTGCCAATACCGCAGGCGCGCGAGTGCGAACAACTTCACCTAAGGTTGTTGTAGGAACGGTTTTAACCTTATTGGGAAGCGGATAAATCATTTTAAAGTTATTAGCAAATATTTCGGCCGCCCTTTGTCCCCTACTGCTTCTTGGGTAATAATAGAACTCTGCGCCTTGAACGTTACCGTTTGATGAAGCATTAGAATGAAGCGCTAAATGAAAATCGTAATTTCCCATATTAGATGCACGAATTGAAGAAGCCGCAGTCATATTTGGAGTGTTTCTAACATATTTAATACCGGTTGCATTAAGGTAAGGAATCATAGCGTCGGCTAAAAGGTTCATATATTCTTCTTCGTTACCGCCTCCGTTATATAGGTTAAACTCTTGAGTTGATGGACTAAGATAAATTGTAGGAATAAAAATCACCCTCCTGAAGCAGTTTATGCTAAAGAGGGTGATTTTGTTAATTTTTAGAAAGATTATAGTCGCAAACGGCCTGCTTAACAAGTGATGAGAACCAACAGAATAAAACCTCTCCAAGTTCTTGATAAATTGGGTCTCCGTCGTGAGAACAAAGCATAGCAAACGTTTGCCCCATTCTTCGTTCGGTTTCGCTTCCTCTTCTAAATGCTAAATAATAGAAGGTAAACGCGCCCGTATCGGAAGTATAGGGAAAAATATCTTTATACTCGCTTTTAACGGTATCGAGGAAACTTTTTTGAGCAATTCCTGCAGCAACGTCGTTAACAATTTCTGATTCAAAAACAGCGGTTACAGTAAAAGAAAGAAGCAAAATACGTTGAACAAACATATTAGCATCAGCATCTTCTACTGCGTCGGAATACGCGTCGGATGCTTCGGAAAATTTTTCAGCAACAAAAGCACCGAGAGCCTTTGCAGCTTGGACCTCTGCTTCGGGGATTACGTCGGTTGTTGTAGCGCTAATTATGTTTCTCTTGATAGAGTCGGACGGGTGGTTTCCCGCAATTTTTATGTCTCTGTCGTCGAACATTCATATCACCTGTTTTCTACTAAATATTTTTTAGCGCTTGAGCCAATTGGTCGGGACAAGATGTTTGTTTAAAACCGCATCTGATGCCCTCTAAACGAGTAATAACATCTTCAACCTTCATACCTTCAACAAGCGCGGAAATGCCCTTTAAATTACCATTACAACCGCCAACAAAGGTAACGTTAGAAACTATACCTTCGTTAACATCGAACTGAATTTTAATAGAGCAAGTCCTATTAGTTTTATATGAATAGTTCATTTTAGTTATACCTTTACTTGTACTTAAATTTGTTACTTCTTACGGGATGACGAAGTTTGCGAAGCGCCTTTGCTTCGATTTGACGAATACGTTCTCTAGTAACGTTGAATTCGCTACCAACCTCTTCAAGGGTATGACATCTGCCATCAAAAAGGCCAAAACGAAGGCGGATTACAGCTTCTTCTCTTGGAGTAAGAGTTTTTAAAACAGCATCGATATCTTCGTTGGTAATAGTTTTAAGAGCAGCTTCGTCGGGAGCTAAAGCGTCGTCATCTTTAATAAAATCCATAAGGCGAGAATCTTCCTCGGGGCCAATAGGAGTTTCCATAGAAACGGGTTCTTGAGCAACGCGCATAATTTCGCGAATACGTTCAACGGGAAGGTTCATTTTTTCTGCAATTAGTTCTTCGGTAGGTTCGTAACCGTTTTCATGAAGAAGTTGGCTTTGAACCTTTTTAAGACGGTTAATAGTTTCAACCATATGAACAGGAATTCTAATAGTTCTGGCTTGGTCGGCTATGGCGCGGGTAATAGCTTGGCGAATCCACCAAGTAGCGTAGGTTGAGAATTTAAAGCCCTTGGTATAATCGAACTTATCTACTGCTTTAATTAAGCCAACGTTACCTTCTTGAATAAGGTCGAGAAAATACATTCCGCGGCCGACATACTTTTTAGCAATACTAACAACAAGACGAAGGTTTGCTTCGGTAAGGCGTTGTTTTGCTCTTTCGTCGCCATCGTTAATACGAATAGCAAGTTCGATTTCTTCATCGGAACTAAGTAGAGGAACGCGGCCGATTTCACGAAGATAAACCTTAACAGGGTCGTCTAGCGACATATTATCGAGCGAAACATCTTCATCAAGGTTTTCAACATTCATTTCTTCGAGTTTTAGTTCATCATCGCTAGGTTCTTCATCGAAGTCTAAATCGAGAATTGGCGGTTCTTCAAAGAGTTCGCCGAGTTCTTCGGGTGCGGGTTCAAGGTCGTCGAAAGAAACCTCTTGCTCCTCGGCAGGGTCTTTATACTCGACAGTTGAGTTTTCGGTTGAATTAACCTTTTTGTTTTCCTTTTCCATTTTAATTCCCCTTTTTATTTTCTGCAATTTTACGCATTTGACTAGCCCAATCATCGGTATTATCGATATTTTGGGTTAGCGATTTTTCGTTTGTTAAAACATTTATACAATCAATCAACACAGCTTTAGGATTATCTCCGTTAAAACCGTTGTTGAGCAATTTAGAAATTAATCCAACTTCTTTTGTAGAAAAACTATCGCCTAAATCAGAAATTGAGAAACTTCTGTTGTCAGATAAAGTTTTAGAAATTTGAAGGTATATTCTTTTATTTAGCGAAGTAACAAAATCATCTTCGTTAAGTTTTTCTTCGGCAACCTTATACATATCAGGATGCTTTAGTAAAATTGAAAGAATAAGTTCTTCTGCTGAAACCGCCTTTTCGTTGCCTCGCCTTTGCGGATTAACGTCTTCACGGTCAAAACGTTGCTCAACAACGCTTTTGATTTCGCGTTTCTTTTGCGCTGCTACCTTGTTCTTTTTAATTTGAGTAAGCTTTGCAAGTAAGGTTTCTTTAGAAATTTCATAATCCTTAGAAAGCTTTGAAATATAGTAGTCAACCGCAATAGGGTCGGTATTCGAAGATAAAATTTCAATAGCGTTATTTAAATATTTAATTTTAGCTTCTTCGGAATCCGGGTCTATATTATCTGCCGCTTTAATAAGTTTATACTTTGTTTCCGGAATAGCGTTTGTAACAAGCTTTTCAAAATCACTCGGTTTGTTGCTTCTTAAAAACTCATCGGGGTCTTTTCCAACGGGGAGTTTTAAAACTTTAACCGAAATACCAGTTGGCGCCAAAATTTTAAACGCCTTTTCAACAGCTATTTGACCTGCTTCGTCAGAGTCGAAACAAAGAATAACCTCTTTGGTATATCTACTTAAAATTAAGGCTTGTTCGCTTGTAAAAGCAGTGCCGAGAGGCGCTACAACATTTTTAAAACCTGCTTGATGAAGCGCTACAGCATCGAAGTTTCCTTCTACTAAAATAATCTGTTCGCTACAATGCGCCTTAGCTAAATTTAAAGCGAATAAATTTTGGCCTTTATTATAAACTAGAGTATCTTTAGTATTAACATATTTCGCAATAGTTTTATCTTCGGTTCTACGACGACCACTAAAAGCAACTACATTTCCGCGTACGTTTATAACCGGAAACATCGAACGGTCTCTAAAACGGTCAAAATATGAACCTTTACTGCTTTTAGTAACAACATCGGCTTGTACCATATCTTCGGGGGTAAAACCCTTAGATCTTAAATGTTTAAAGAGGCTGTCCCAACTATTTAGCGCAACACCAAGACCAAAAGATTTTATTGTTTGAGCCGTTAACCCGCGAGATAGATAATAGTCTAACGCCCATTTACCTTCGGGTTTAGAAAGGTTAGAATAATAAAACCTTGCAGTTTCGCGATTTATTTCATAAATAGTGTTGCGTAGTTTATGAAGAGTATCATCTTGAGACGATTCTTCAATAGTAACACCACAGCGGTCGGCTAATAGTTTAACCGCATCGATATAATCTAGGTTTTCTATTAACTTTGTAAAGGTGAAAACGTCTCCTCCAACCTTACAACCAAAACAGTAAAAGGAACCATTTTCGGGGTAAACTGTAAATGAAGGCGTTTTTTCGCCATGGAACGGACAAAGGCCAATTAGATTTTTACCGCGTCGTTTAAGAGTGATATAAGATGAAATAACGCTTTCAAGGTCACTTCTATGTTTAATTTCTTCAATTGTAGACTGCGGTATTGCCACCTTAAGTCACCTGCCTTTAAATTCCCCAAGATTTAGGAATATAGATATTTGAATAGGTTAAAATTGCAAAATGGTCGGTCATTCCTGCAATATAATCGCAAACAGCGCGTTCTGCACCTTCTTCATTTCTGATAACCGAAAACTCAGCCGGCATTTTATGGGGGTTTTCCATAAAATACCTAAATAATCCTTCGATTACGCCGTCTACCTTAGTTTCTTCAAACTTGGCTTTTGAGTTTCTATAAACGTTATCGAAAAGGAAGGTATGAAGCGCGTCAAACGCTTCGGCTGTTTCAGGGTCCATTTGAACAATGTCGGTAGTATTCATAACAACCGATTTAACTAATGTTGTAATTCTGTCACTTGTAGTGTTTCCAAGCGCTAATTTTATATCGAACGGGATATCGTCGGCATGAATTATATCGCCGCGTACTGCATCATCGATATCGTGATTTATGTAGGCAATTCTGTCTGCAATACGAACAACCTGGCCTTCGAGCGTTTCGGGTAGTTCGCCTTTAGTATGATTTCGAATTCCGTTTAAAACTTCCCAGGTTAGGTTTAAGCCTTTTAAATTTCTTTCAAGCGATTCGCATACTCTGGCGCTTTGCTCATAATGGGTAAAGGGAAAAGAGGTTAATTTGTCTAGCGCTCTTTCGCCCGCGTGGCCGAAAGGGGTATGTCCTAAATCGTGCCCCATCGCAATAGCTTCGGTTAGGTCTTCGTTAAGTCGAAGAGCCCTGGCAATTGTACGAGCAACCTGAGATACTTCTAGGGTATGGGTCATTCTTGTACGATAATGGTCAGACTCGGGCGACAAGAAAACTTGGGTTTTATGCTTTAATCTGCGGAAAGCTTTGCTGTGAATTATTCTGTCGCGGTCGCGTTGGAAGTCGGTTCTAAGGTCATCTTTTTCTTCCGCTTTTTTTCGACCCCTTGTATTTTCAGAAAGAAAAGCTTTTTCCGAAAGAGTTTCTCTTTCGATTTGTTCTGTAATCTCTCTAATATTCGGCACAAAATCACCCCACTACTTAATATATAGACAAAAAATTCAAAATAACCTCTATTTTTTATTAAATTTTTTGTTTTGTATACTTTTCTGCAAGTTTTTCGGCTTTAAGGGAGGAAGAAAAGGTTTCTGTTAAAGATAAATTAAATTTTTCTACCATAATTTCTGCAATTGAAAACTCAACCACTACCCTATCTTCAAACCGAGAATCTTCAATAGTTGCATCAAAGTTTTTAAGTAGTGATAACAGCGAATCATACTGTCCATAATCGCAAGAAATACTAAATGTTATTCCAGGAACCATTTCATACTTTTCTGCAAACTCAAGCGTATCTTTTGCAGCCTTTGAATATGCTCTAACAAGCCCACCGATACCAAGTAAAATACCGCCAAAATAACGGGTTACAACTACGGTTATATCTTTAAGTTCAAAACCGCAAATTATATCGAGAATGGGCTTACCTGCCGTTCCGTGAGGTTCGCCATCGTCGGAATAGCGCATACGATTGTCTTGATTTAAAACATAAGCATACACATTATGTTTTGCATCGCTATGTTGCGAACGTATTTTTTCAATAAAGGCTACTGCTTCCTCGTCGGTTTCGGTATGTGCAACATAGCCGATAAAACGCGAATGTTTTTCGGTAAATTGTGTAGTTACATTATCCAGTATAGTCTTATAGGTGTCCATTTTTTATCCCACCAAAAAATAATTTGAAAAAATAGCAAAACCGCAACCACAAAAGTGGTTGCGGCTAAAGTTGTTTATTTGCTAATTAAAGACCGAAACGTTTATTGAATCTGTCTACGCGTCCGCCGGTGTCAACAAGCTTCTGCTTTCCGGTAAAGAACGGATGACACTTTGAGCAAATATCCAAGCGGATGTCCTTCTTAGTGGAGCAGGTTTCAAACTCAGCGCCGCAAGCACATCTAATAACTGTCTTTTCGTAATTCGGGTGAATGCCCTGTTTCATGCATTGTCACTCCTTTCTTAAACACTAAAACTCTATAACGTTGATATGATACCACAAAGAAAAACAAAATGCAAGTATTATTTTTAAATTTTTAAATATTTTTTTAGACCTTCAAAAATCTCAACTGTTTTAAACTTGACTATATATTTTTTCGGATTATATGCGGTATTTGCGGCTTCTGTTGAAAGGGTATCTTCCAGTTTTCCGGAACATGCGCCAACACAAACCCTTGGATAAATTACACACCACCAATTTTCCCCTTTTCCTTCGCCCAGCGTAAATACTGCGGTTTTATAGGTTCCTGCCGGAAGTGTAAAATCGTCGTACTCTCTGGTATTAAAATATTCATCTTTAATTTCTAGGCTAACTTTATAATTATAACCGTTTTCATAAACCGCCTTTTGGGCCAACGACAAAAGGAGTTCACTATTCTGAGTTGTAGCCATAATTGCATCATCATAAGACTTGGTTTTAGCAAAAATCTTATTGGAACCGTTTAAAACAGCATCGCGCACTTTAAGTTTAAGTTCTTGGTCATTATTGCTGTTTGAATTTGCAATAATTCTTATTCTGATTATATTTTCGTACATTTCAAAACAGTCTTTTGAAAAGCCAACCATAGAAAATAAAATTGATGAAACAAGTGCAGCGGCAAGTGCTAAATTAAATAAATGTTTTTTAGACAAAATTAGGTCATCCCTTTCGAGTGAGTTGACCTAATTATTAACCAGTTTTCAAATTTTTATACAACTTCAATTCCATTTTCTACCGTTTCGGCATAAAAAGCGTTAAAACCTGTACCCAAAAGAGCATTAGCACATTCTTTGGCCAAGGCTTCGTTTTCGAACAAAGCACCAACAGTAGGACCTGAACCGCTTAAGAAAACAGCCTTTGGCGAATATGGTAAAAACGGTTTTGTCATATCTTCAAAGTTCCAACAAAAACTAAACGAATTAAAAATGTTATCGCAAACACCATTTAAGTTGTTTTCGCCCAACGCATTTATAAGGTAGGTTATACTTCCACTTTCCTTAATATTAGTATTATCAATAACCGAATACATTTTACCCGTAGACTGTTTTTCGCCTTCTTTTAAAAGAACCATATATAAACGAGCGTATGAAACCTTTGTTAAAACTTCGCCAATTCCTTGGGCTCTGGCCGCACCGCCTACGAGAAAAAACGGTACATCGGCACCAATAGATTTAGCTACCGGCAAAAGTTTAGATAAAGGATAGTTTTTGCCGGTTGCTTTGTTTAAAAGAAGCAATGTAGCGGCCGCATCTGCGCTACCGCCGCCCATTCCCGCAGCAACAGGTATTCTTTTAGTAATTTTAATTTTTACGCCATTATTTAAATTAGCAAAATCTAAAAACGTTTTTGCTGCTATCGCGGCTATATTCTCTTCGGAAGATAGGTCGTTTCTATCGCACTCAACCGAAATACCGTTATCTATAAGTTCAACCGAAACATCGTCATAAAGGCTAATCGATTGCATTAGGGTATCGATTTCGTGATAACCGTCATCACGCTTACCTAGTACATTTAAATAAAGATTTATTTTTGCATAGGCTTTAGCGGTATAAACCATTATTTAATCTCCTTTAAGAACTCCTCAATACGGTCGATAGCGGTACGAATATGGTCGGTTGAATAACAATAAGAAGCGCGAACAAAACCTTCGCCGCCTCTACCGAAAGCAGTACCGGGAACTATTGCTACTTTTTTAGAATAAAGAAGTTTTTCGCAAAATTCTTCGCTAGTCATACCGGTTGATTCGATTGAAGGGAATGCATAAAACGCACCAAAAGGTTCACGACAAGTAAGGCCGATACGATTAAAACCATCTACAATAAGTCTGCGGCGCATGTCATATTCTTCTACCATGCGTTCTATATCTTCGTCGCCGTTTTTAAGCGCTTCGATAGCAGCATACTGCGAAGTAGTGGGAGCACACATAATAGCGTACTGGTGAATTTTGGTGATTTGGCTTAATATTTCGTGGGGTCCGCAAGCGTAACCCATACGCCAACCCGTCATAGAATAGGCCTTTGAAAAGCCGTTAACTACAACAGTTCTTTCCCACATTCCGTCTAGTGAGGCAAAACAGGTATGCTTTTCGCCGCCAAAAGTAAGTTCGGAATAAATTTCATCGGAAATAACGATAATATTGGTTTCTTTTAAAACTTCGGCAATAGCTTCAAGGTCTTTTCTTCTCATAACTGCGCCTGTAGGATTACAAGGATACGGGAGAATTAAAACCTTAGTTTTAGGAGTAATTGCCGCTTTTAGTTCTTCGGGAGTAATACGAAACTCGTTTTCGGCCTTGGTTTCGATAATTACAGGCACTCCACCGGCAAGTAGGGTTATGGGTTCGTAGCAAACATAAGAAGGTTGAGGAATAATTACCTCATCGCCCGGAGCTACTAAAGCACGAATAGCGCCATCTATAGCTTCACTACCGCCAACAGTAACTAACACTTCTTTTTCGGGGCTATATTTAACGTTATACTTTCTAAGCATAAGTTTAGAAATTTCTTCACGCATTTTAATAAGACCGTGATTAGAAGTATAACGAGTTTTGCCTTTTTCAAGTGAACGAATACCCTCGCTTCTAATATGCCAAGGGGTTGGGAAATCGGGTTCGCCAACGCCAAGGGAAATTACATCGTCCATTTCTTCGGCAATATCGAAGAACTTACGAATGCCCGAAGGTTTAATTTCCTGAACCTTAGCATTTAATACTTTACTATAATCTATCACAGTAGGAAGTTCCCCCTGTCGTCTTCATCATTTACAAGAATAACGTCTTGTTCTTTATAACGGCGAAGAATAAAGTGTGTTGCGGTAGAAACTACTGCGTCAATAGTAGAAAGTTCTTTAGCCACAAACATTGCAACCTGTTGGAAGGTTTTTCCGCGCACCATAACGCAAAGGTCATATCCGCCCGACATAAGGTAAACCGATTCAACCTCTTCGTACATCATAACGCGTTTAGCAATTTCTTCGAAACCGAAATCAGCTTGAGGAGAAACTTTAAGTTCGATAAGAGCAGAAACTACTGCAGAATCGAGTTTTTCCCAGTCGATAACGGTTTTATAACCACAAATAAGACCTGCTTTTTCAAGGTCGGCTATTTCTTTTTTAACTGTATCTTCACTAATGCCAAGCATAGTAGCGAGTTGTTTGGTGCTATATCTTGCATTTTGTTCAAGAAGTTTTAAAAGTTTAATATTCATAACGTTCAACCTCCGTTTTTATTATAATATCATTTTTTGCCCCAATATACAAGATTTTATTTACTTTTTCTACCTATTATGTTAGTATATTATCGTTATATCAAATTCAAGGAGTGTTTTTATGCGCGCAGTTATTACCGTTGTTGGTAAAGACTCTGTTGGCATTCTTGCAAAAGTTTCTGCAAAATGTGCCGAATCTAATGTAAACATTAACGAGGTAACACAGTCTGTACTCGAAGATATGTTTTGTATGATTATGCTTTCCGATATTTCAAAAATGAGCAAACCTTTTGGAGATTTTGCCGATGAAATGGAAAATCTTGGTAAAGAAATGGGTATGTCTGTTCACGTTATGCACGAAACTATTTTTAACTCGATGCACAGAATTTAAGGTGAAAAAATGATTAACACACACGAAATACTTGAAACCATAACTATGATTCAAGACGAAAATCTTGACATTCGTACCGTTACAATGGGAATTTCACTACTCGACTGTATGGATGCCGATATAGATAAGTCTTGTGAAAAGGTATATAACAAAATAGTAAATACCGCAAGAAACCTTGTTCCCGTTTGTGAAGAAATTGAAAAGGAACTCGGTATTCCGATTATAAATAAAAGAATTTCGGTAACACCTATTGGTATTGTAGCTTCGGCTTGTAAAGAACAAAACCCCGTTAAGTTTGCAAAAACGCTCGAAAAAGCTGCATGCGAAGTTGGAGTAAACTTTATTGGCGGTTACTCTGCCCTTGTTCAAAAAGGTTTTTCGGGCGCAGATATGGCCCTTATTAAAAGTATTCCCGAAGCGCTCGCCTCAACCGAACATGTTTGTTCTTCGGTAAATATTGGTTCAACAAAAGCCGGTATCAATATGGATGCCGTCAAGGTTATGGGACAAATTGTTAAAGAATGTGCCGAACTTACTAAAGACAGAAACTGTATTGGCGCTGCAAAGTTAGTTGTTTTCTGTAACGCACCCGAAGATAACCCGTTTATGGCCGGCGCTTTCCACGGTGTTGGCGAACCCGATGTTGTTATAAATGTTGGCGTATCGGGTCCCGGCGTTGTTC
>JAZODO010000228.1:0-3997 GCA_045597065.1 Acutalibacteraceae bacterium
CCTACTTAAGCAGAGTGTCCCATTTGTGTGTATTTATTTTACTGTCCTTTAGAGTACGACTCGTATCGTAGAGCTTTTTAATTTTGTTTTAAACCGCGTTTTTAGTCCTCATCTTTACCGCAGCAACGTTTATACTTTTTACCGCTTCCGCAAGGGCAGAGCGCATTTTTGCTAACTACGCCTTTTCCCTTAACGGTAAGGGTTCCGCCGGTAGAGGTTTCTTCGGCAACCTTTTCACGTTTAACGTCTTGGTCTTTTTTAATTTTAACGGTTAAAACGAGTTTTGCGGTTTGTTCGCGAATAGCTTCGTTCATAGCTTCGAACATATCGAAACCTTCGTTACGGTAGGCTATTACGGGGTTGTGCTGACCATAGGCACGAAGGTTAATTCCCTGCTTTAATTGGTCCATAGCGTCGATATGTTCCATCCAGTTGGTATCTACGCTTTTAAGGAGCATTACCCTTTCGAGTTCGCGCATAACTTCGGGAGAATATTCTTCTTCGCGAGCAGCATAAAGCGCAGCGGCTTTGTTTTGAAGGGTTTCTATAATATCTTCTATTTCTAGTTCGTTTAAATCTTCGTTTGTATAACGAAGGTCTGCTTCATCGGTAAGCCAACCGCCGAAAACTTCGCGGAGGCCCTGAATGTTCCATTCGTCAGCAACGTCGGAATTACAGAAACCGCGAACTTCGCTTTCGAGGTAGCCGTTTATCATATTTATAATTTTATCGTGAATATCTTCTCCGTCGAGAACCATATTACGGTTAGAGTAGATTTTTTCGCGCTGATGGTTCATAACGTCGTCGTATTCTAAAACGGTTTTACGAATAGCAAAGTTTCGACCTTCTATTTTAGCTTGAGCATTTTCGATAGTTTTAGAAAGCATACCGTTTTGAAGCGGTAGGTTTTCGTCTACATTAAGGGTATTCATAATAGCGGTCATACGTTCTCCGCCAAATAGGCGCATTAAGTCGTCTTCTAAAGAAACGTAGAAACGGGTTGTACCGGGGTCGCCCTGACGACCTGCACGGCCGCGAAGCTGGTTGTCGATTCGGCGGGATTCGTGTCGTTCGGTACCAATTATGAATAAACCGCCTGCCTCACGAACCTTTTGGGCTTCGGGGGCAATTTCTTCTTTAAATTTAGCGTTTAGTTCGGCGTATTCTTTACGGGCTTTTAGGATTTCTTCTATTTCGGTATCGCCAAAGCCGGTAGCTTCTACAATAACTTCATCGGAATAGCCTTTATGTTTAAGTTCGGCCTTAGCCAAATATTCGGCATTACCGCCAAGCATAATATCGGTTCCGCGGCCGGCCATATTGGTAGCGATGGTAACGGCGCCGAATTTACCCGCTTGGGCGATGATTTCGGCTTCCTTTTCGTGATGCTTTGCGTTAAGCACATTATGAGGAATTCCGCGGCGTTTAAGCATTGCCGATAAAAGTTCCGACTTTTCGATAGTAATTGTACCAACTAAAACGGGTTGACCCTTTTCGTGACATTCTACAATAGCGTCGATAACCGCGTTAAATTTAGCCTTTTCGGTTTTATAAACTACGTCGGCATCGTCGAATCTAATAACCGGTTTATTGGTAGGAATTTCGATTACATCTAGTTTATAGATTTCGCGGAATTCGGCCTCTTCGGTCATAGCAGTACCTGTCATACCCGAAAGTTTATTATAAAGGCGGAAGAAGTTTTGGAAGGTAATTGTTGCCAAGGTTTTAGATTCATGGGCAATTTTTACGCCTTCTT
Organism: Acutalibacteraceae bacterium; assembly: GCA_045597065.1. Taxonomy (GTDB): domain Bacteria; phylum Bacillota; class Clostridia; order Oscillospirales; family Acutalibacteraceae; genus SFWF01. Next base: position 1,757 of record JAZODO010000228.1, read on the forward strand.
TAGCTTCGATAGCTTGGTGTAAACCTTCGTTATAACGACGGCCAAACATTAAACGGCCTGTAAATTCGTCTACAATAATAACTTCGCCGTCTTTAACAACGTAGTCTACGTCGCGCTTCATAATACCGTAGGCACGAATAGCTTGTTGAATATGATGAGAAAGGGTTATATTATCGGCATCGTTAAGATTTTCTATACCGAAATATTCTTCGGCCTTTTTAACGCCCGAAGGGGTTAAAACGCAGGTTCTAGCCTTTTCGTCTACAACATAGTCGCCGTCGAAGGCTTGTTCTTCATCAGATTGTTTATCGTTAGTTTCTTTAACCTTTACGCATTTAAGGCCCTTTGCAAAACGGTTTGCCTGGGCATATAAGTCGGTAGATTTTTCGCCTTGACCCGAAATGATAAGAGGGGTTCGAGCTTCGTCGATTAAGATAGAGTCTACTTCGTCGACAATGGCAAAGTTATGGCCACGCTGAACTCTGCGGTCGCTATAAATAACCATATTATCGCGAAGGTAGTCAAAGCCTAGTTCGTTATTAGTACAATAGGTAATATCGGCATTATAGGCGGCCTTCTTTTCTTCACTATTCATTCCGTGAACTATAAGGCCAACCTGAAGGCCCATAAAGCGGTAGAGTTTGCCCATCCATTCAGAGTCGCGCTTTGCGAGGTAGTCGTTTACGGTTACGATATGAACCCCTTTACCCGAAAGAGCGTTAAGGTAGGCAGGAAGGGTTGCAACAAGGGTTTTACCTTCGCCCGTTTTCATTTCGCTTATACGGCCCTGATGTAGTATAATTCCGCCGATAATTTGAACCGGGAAATGGCGCATTCCAAGAACGCGGTCGGACGCTTCGCGACAAGCGGCAAACGCTTCGGGCAAAAGGTCGTCTAGGGTTTCGCCGGTTTTAAGGCGGTTTTTAAATTCATAGGTTTTATTTTTTAGTTCTTCATCGGAAAGGGCGCGATATTCTTCTTCAAGGTTTAGTACCCTTTGCTGAAGAGGAAGTATTCTTTTAACTTCTTTTTCGCTATAATTTCCGAATAGTTTTGAGAGTAGGTTCATTTTATACCTCACAAAATAATTTACGCTTTGCGCTATTATTTTAATTATACTTGAAAAGGAAGAAAAAATAAAGTATAATTTGTAAATAAATATAAAAAGTATTATAATAATTTTTGAGGTGAATTCAAATGGAGTTCAAAGATTTTAAAAGAATTGTTATAAAAGTGGGTTCTTCTACACTTACATACGAAAACGGAAAGCCTAATTTGCGCCGCATTGAACAACTTTGTCGCGTTGTTTCCGACCTTAAAAACCGCGATATAGAGGTTATTATTGTATCTTCCGGCGCAGTTGCGGTTGGCGTTAATCGACTTCGCCTTGAAAAACGCCCCGACGACACAAAGGGCAAACAGGCTGCGGCCGCGGTTGGCCAGTGCGACCTTATGAGCATTTATGACCGCAATTTGGCAGAATACGGCTACGTTTCGGCACAAATACTACTTAACCGAGACGTTATTGAACACGAAGACCGCAAAACCAACGTTATTAACACATTCCGCGCTCTTTTAGATTTTGGCGCAGTTCCTATTGTAAACGAAAACGACTCGGTTTCGGTTGAAGAAATTGTGTTCGGCGATAACGATAATCTTTCGGCTATCGTTGCTTCGCTTGTTGATGCACAATGCCTTATTATTTTAACCGATATTGACGGTTATTACGACGACGACCCGAGAGAAAGCCCCGACGCCAGACTTATTCATAACCTTTATGAAATAACCGACCAAATGATAAACTCGGCAGGTGGGGGCGGCACAAGCCGAGGAACGGGCGGTATGAGAACCAAACTTGAAGCCGCTAAATTCGCAGGTAATCACGGTATTGAAACAATTATTATGTCGGGCGAAAACCCCAAAAAGATTTTCGACCTTTTCGACGGCCACTCGGTTGGCACACATATTAAACTAAAGGGAAATTAGTTATGAACTCTTTAACACCGCTTGGAATAAAGGCTAAAACCGCTTCTAAAACTTTGGCTTTAGCCTCGCCCGAAGTTAAAAACAGGGCGCTTTTACTTATTGCAGAAGAAATTAAAGCAAACTGCGATGAAATTATTAGCGCTAACCAAAAAGATATTGAAAAAGCGCGCGAAAGCGGAATGTCGGCCTCTTTAATTGACCGCCTTATGCTTGATAAGAAGCGCGTTTTAGCTATGGCCGACGGGGTTTTGGCGT
>JAZODO010000229.1:0-3716 GCA_045597065.1 Acutalibacteraceae bacterium
AAAGGTTTTAGTTGTCGATGATGACTCTAATATTTCCGAACTATTAAGACTATACTTAGAAAAAGACAGCTTTGAGGTTATAATATGTGGAGATGGCGTTAGAGCAATTGAACTTTTTAAAACCCATCAACCCGATATAATTTTGCTCGATATAATGTTGCCCGGTTATGATGGTTGGCAAGTTTGCAGACAAATTAGAAAAGAATCTAATGTTCCTATAATTATGATAACCGCCAAGGGAGAAACATTTGATAAAATACTTGGTCTCGAACTCGGAGCAGATGATTATGTTTCTAAACCGTTTGATGCAAAGGAAGTTGTTGCTCGAGTTAAGGCGGTGCTTCGCAGAACTACAGATAACGAAAAAACAAGAAACGAACAGGTTTCGTTTGATAAACTGAGTATTAATATTTCAAATTATGAGCTTATAGTTAATGGACAAAGTATAGATACTCCTCCTAAAGAACTTGAACTTATTTTTCATTTAGCTAGCAATCCTAATCGCGTTTATACGCGGGACCAACTTCTTGATGAAGTTTGGGGTTTTGATTATTATGGCGACTCCCGAACGGTAGATGTTCATGTTAAAAGGATACGCGAAAAACTGGAAGGTGTATCAGATAAATGGGCATTAAAAACTGTATGGGGCGTCGGATACAAATTTGAAGTAAAGTAATATGAAATTAAAATTATTAAAAAAACTTTTTTTAACTACTGCCGGAGTTTTCGTTATTACGCTTACATTGGTTTTTGTACTTATGTCGGTAGCAGTTAGCGATACTTTTTCTAAAGATAGATATACTGTGTTAAACAACAGTTGCGATATAGTATCAGAGTCTCTTTTATCTGATGGCGTGGTGGTTTCAAATTCCACAGAGGCTGTAATCTCGTCACTCGCAAAGGTTAATAATATTGATGTATTCGTTTCCGATAGTCATGGCAAAATAGTTTTATGCGGTTGCGATTCGTTTGCTTCAAACCATATGTGTAATCATACTAATTCTATAATTCATTCTGAATTTTTAAGGAATATTTCTACTACCAATAACGTTCAACTTTCGAGTGTTGGTGGTATGTATGAAGGTATGAACTATACTGCCTTTAAAAAGGTAGGGAAAAATCCTCAAAACAGTTTTTATGTTTTTGCAGTTTCGGGGGTAATGAATGCAACCGATATTTTAAAACTTATGTTTGGAATGTATGCTATTTCGGCAATTATACCTATACTATTTATGTTTATTGCTGAATATAGCATAGTTTATCGCTTAATAAGGCCGCTTAAATATATGTCTGTTGCCGCTAAATCTATTGCAAAAGGCGATTTTACTAAAAAAATACCCGTAATGAGTAATGATGAAATTGGCGAACTTTCGGTTCTTTTTAATAAAATGACCGATTCGCTATCACGTAGTGAAAAAACAAGCAAAAGTTTTGTCGCTAACGTTTCTCACGAGCTTAAAACCCCTATGACTACAATAAGTGGGTTTATCGACGGAATTATTGATGGCACTATTGAAGATGATAAAAAAGAGTATTATCTTAAAATAGTGTCTGAAGAGGTTAAACGCCTTTCAAGGCTTGTACAATCTATGTTAAGTCTTTCAAAGCTTGAGTCTGGTGATAATTTAGTTAAACATTCTAACTTTAAACTAAGTGATACTATTGTTAATGTTGTAGTTTCGATGGAACAAACAATAGTTGAAAAACAAATAGAAATAGTAGGTTTAGATACTCTTAGTGAAGCTGTTATATCTGCAGATTATGATTTATTGTATCAAGTTTTTTATAATTTAACTGATAATGCAGTAAAGTTCACGCCGCAAAAAGGGAAAATAGAATTTTCTCTTTTTAAAATTCAAGACTGTGTTGAGTTTAGAATTAAAAACTTTGGTACAGGTATTCCTTCTAAAGATATACCCCATATTTTTGAACGCTTTTATAAAATTGATAAATCTCGTTCTAATTATAAAGATAGCTTAGGGCTTGGTTTATATATTTCCAAAACTATTGTCGAGCTACATGGCGGTAAGATTTCTGCTGATAGCGTTTTCGAAGAATATACTGAATTTACTGTTGTTTTACCTATTGATTTTAAAGAACGGAGTTAAATATGAACGAAAACTTTGAAAATTTACAAGAAAATGAATCTTTTATGCTCCAACCTGATGATACGTTGGAACCCGAAATTAAAAATATAGATGAATCTGTTGAAGATTTTGCTATTGATGAAATTGCAGAACCTAAAATAACCATTCCCGATATATACCCAACTTCAGATAAAAAAATCAATGTTGGAGTTAAAACTTTCTGTATAATTTTAGCTACGGTACTTCTTTTAAGTGTTTGTTCGGTAGGCGGCTATTTTTTTGGAAGACATAGCGTATTAAACAATAATTTAAGTTTCAATTCAGAAATTGAATTAAATAACAAACCTGCAGATACTAACGCGCTTTCTGCCTCTGAAATTTATGCTAATGTTTCTAAGTCGGTTGTTGGCATATTGGTTTACAACGAAAACGGCGTAGCAGGCGAAGCTTCTGGCGTTGTTTATTCTGAAGATGGACTAATTTTAACTAATGACCATATATACGCATCTACTCCATCTGCAAAGTTTAAAATTTTTATGCACGATGGTACCGAATACGATGCCTATTATTTAGCAGGAGATACCAGAAGTGATTTAGCCTTACTTAAAATTAGTGATTCAGTAAAACTTTCCGTGCCTGAATTTGGAAATTCCGAAGAAGTTGTTACTGGAGAAAATGTATGTGTAATCGGTAGACCTAATGGTTATAGTTCTAAATCAACCTTAACTTTAGGTATTGTTTCTGTTCCTAAGGTTAGAATGGCTGTTACTACAAGTTATACTTCTAATTTTATTCAAACCGATGCCGCTATCAATCCCGGAAATTCGGGCGGAGCAATGGTAAATTCATACGGACAGATTATTGGTATAACCGCTTGTAAACTTGTTTCAGCAAATTACGAAGGCGTAGGCTACGCAATTCCGACAAAAACGGTTCAAAAAATCGCGGCATCTCTTTCGGAACACGGCAATGTTAAAAACAGAGCAAAACTTGGAATTTCATATTACGCGGTAAATCGCGCCGAAGCAGAAATTAGCGGAATTTCATCTTGCGGTTTAATTGTAGATAGTGTAACAAGCGAAAGTTCTTTATTTGGTAGACTTAATAAAGGCGATATTATTACTCATATAAACGGAACTCAAATTATTGATGATGTTATCGTTCTTGATATTTTGGAAGAATCTTTACCGGGTCAAAGTATTTCGCTTACAGTTATTAGAGAAAACGGAAAAACAGAAACCATGGAAGCGGTTCTTCTAAATGACGAAGGCTCTTCAAGTTATGTAATATCAAGCGGAATAAATAAACAATATTAAAATAAACCTCGCAGCACAAATAGTGCTGCGAGGTTTTTATTATACTGCTACTGATTTAGAATTCCTTTTTTCGACTCTCGCTTTCGACATGCTTTATTAGCATAATATTTTATAATAAGCATGTAGGTGATTTAATGGTTATATATCTTGATACCCTTATTTTTATTAATATAATTATTGATTATTTATTGCTTTGTACAACAGGCCTTATTTTAAAGAGAAATTATAGCGTAATAAGAACAATTTTAGCGTCTTTGATTGGTGGAGTAGAATCGCTTTACATATTTGTTCAAACCGACTATATGATATTAGA
>JAZODO010000230.1:0-6575 GCA_045597065.1 Acutalibacteraceae bacterium
CTAATTGCAATATTCATTTTAGGTTGTTGAGAATATACAAGATTGTCAAACTGGTCGTAAATTTCGGTAAAGGTAATCGGAGAATAATATTTACCCCCATTACCAAAAATAGCAAATGCCGCCGCCGATTCTAATGTAGTAAGGCCGCCGTTAGTACCGCCCATTCCCAAAGGAGCATATGCGATATCATTTTGATTAAGATTTTTAATACCTAAATCTTTGGTTAAGAAATCATAAGAAGATTGTAACGTTAAACGGTCGCATAAATATACAGGAATTGTATTCATTGAAATTTCAAGAGCGTATTTAACGGTTACTTTACCCTTATAATAATTGTACCAGTTAGTTGGACGCCATGTCTTATTATTATAATAAACCAGCGCATCATCAACTATTGAAGAGTAAGTGATTACGTCTTTCTCAATAGCGAGCGCATAAGCAGAAATCGGTTTAATGGTTGAGCCGGGTTGTCTTGGGGACATAGTTGCACGGTTAAGGCCGCGGTTTTCGGTTTTTGTTCCCATACCGCCCGCTAATCCTACTACATGACCCGAGTAGTCCATAATAACCATAGAACCTTGAAGCGAAGCTCCATTTTTACCTGTTAGAGTATATTGTGGGTCACTATATACAGAATCTACAACCGACTGAACTTCAGGGTCTACTGTTGAATAAATTTTATATCCGCTATTATAAAAGTTAGCTTCTGCATGGTTTTTATCCCAACCATATTTATCCATAAGTACGGTAACAACATCATCGATTAAAGCATCAACAAAATAGTTGTTAACTGAACTTTCTTTAATTGCAGATTTATCGCCAACAACCTTCATTTCTTCGGCTTTTGCAGTTTCGTATTCTTCGGTAGTAATAAGTTTTTGTTCATACATTAACTTAAGAACAAGATTTCTACGTTCAAGGTTGTTTTCAGGATTTTTATCGGGGCGATAATATTCAGGAATGTTCGTAATACCTGCAATAGAGGCACATTCAGCAAGCGTTAGTTCGGAAACCTTTTTGCCGTAATAATATTCGGCCGCAACTTCTACGCCATAAATACCATTACCCATAGCAATAGTATTCATATAACATTCCAAAATAACCTCTTTAGTATAGTTGCTTTCTAAATAACGAGCGCGCATTATTTCACGAACCTTACGGCTGGCGCTTCTGTCTTGGTCTTTAGTTAAGTTTTTAACCAACTGTTGAGTAATAGACGAACCACCATAACCGGAAGTAGTACGGTTAGTTAGCATATTTACAAACGCGCTAATGGTTCTGCGCCAGTCAACACCTTCGTGGTCAAAAAAGCGCTTATCTTCGATAGCCACAAAAGCCATAGCCAAATAATGCGGTATGCCTTCGTAATCTTCGGCAAATTCGGCAGCCTTATCTTTGTCGTAAGGAACCCAAATACGGTTTTCTCCGCCATGAAGCCTTTGATATTCAACCCAATTTCCACTACTATTTTTAGCGTATATAGTTGTAGAATAGTTAAGTTTAAGGGCGGTAAGGTCTTCTTCCATAGTTCCGTCAACAGTTAGCATAATGTAACCTACCGCAGTACCGGCACCGGCACAAGCAACAATTACAAAAACCATAAAAACAGCAATAACTATTTTAAAAGCTTTTGAAAGAGTTATCTTTTTAGATTTATTTTGAATAAAACCTAATAAAGTATTTTTAATGTTCTTTTTTGAAAATGAAGAATAAGAAGATATATCGGTATTATCAATATCCAAACCTTCTTCGGCATAATAGCTGTTTAAGTCTAATAAATCGTCTGAGTCGTTGCTTGAAATATCAAACTCATCGGCATTAACTTTAAAACCTGTATTCTCGTTATTTTCGTTAGAAGAATTAAAGTAATCGATATAATCATTAAACTCTTCATTACGATTATTATTGTCCAAGCATAACACCTCACAGTACATTTTTACCTATTATAGCATATTTTACGCAAAAGTGGGTAACAATTTTTTTACAAATATATTTTTTTGTTACAAGGAGTACAAAATGACAAGCTATTTTAAGAACAAAATTAGCGTTTTTTTGATTCTTTCTACCATAGTTGTATCATTATTTACCGCAAGTATACTAAACCAAAAAAGTGAAGAAACGTCAAAAAACAATAATGTTATTCCGATATGCGAATATTCAGTACAAATAAAGAACGATAAAATTGTTTTACTTTTAAATGACAAAATATTAAAAGAATATGAAATAAACATTTCGTTACTTCCCGGAGAAGATTTAGTCTTACTAAGCGAGGGCATTAAGGTTAATTCTATTAAAGAGGCTGATAAACTCGCAGAAGATTTCGATGGCTAGTTGAAAACTTGACATTTTTACCTTTATTTACTATAATATTTGTAAATATTTATTTAGGAGACCCTCTAATGGAAAAAGATGCAATTTCCGTTAATGTTGGAAAAGGCGGACTAAAAAGCACTGCCGAAATTAAAATTTTAGTGCTATATCTTTTAATGAATGTAAATGAACCGGTTCCGTCTAACCAAATCGCAGACCTACTTCATTTAGAAGCTATTGCAAACACTTTTGAAGTAAACGATGCATTTGACCAACTACACCAAAATGAACTCATATTTGAAGCAGAAGGTTTAAAAGAATGTTATCTTATAAATGATAAAGGAAGAGATGTTGGTCAAACCCTACAATCCTCTGTACCCTTTACTGTTAGAGAAAAATCTCTTAAACTTCTTAAAAAAATGCTTCAAAGAAATAGACATATGAAAGAAACAGACATTGTAATTTCTCACGAACCAGATGGAACTATTAAAATTACATGTTCTGCTATTGAAAACAACTCGGTTATTATGAGTTTTTCGCTTCAAGCTACTGATGATGCGCAAGCAATTCGAATTAGAGAGAACTATTTAGACGACCCTGCGCTGGTATACAGAACCCTTATTGATATGCTTACAAAATAAAACGAGCCACCAACAAAAAGTTGGTGGCTATAATTTTTCTGTTTTATTGACAAAATTCGACAAAAAACTTATAATTTAAAAAAGCCACGCAAAAAGGCGCGGCTTTGGAGCTAGAGATGGGACTCGAACCCACGGCCTGCTGATTACGAATCAGCTGCGCTACCAACTGCGCCACTCTAGCAAAATACTGTTAAGAATTATAACAATTACACATATTAAAGTCAAGAACTAAATGACATTCGGAGGATTATCAAAATGGCACTTATTGATACAGGTTTAATTAAAGAAAGGGTTGTGGACCTAAGAAAATCAATTAAACTAAACCAATTAGAAGTTGCAAATTTTCTTGGACTGACCAGAACTGCTTATATTTCAAGAGAAAAAGAAGGAAACTTTACTTGGCCTGAATTAAAACTACTAGCAGAATTATTTGATATTTCACCTTTCTTTTTAAAGTATGGTTGGGAAAACGATGACCTTATTGCAATAGTATCGACTATTGGTAGCGGTAATGTAGCAAAAGAACCGGGATTTACTATTTTCGATGACCTCGATGATAAATTAAGAGAACTAGGTAACTATAGTACGTTTATCACACTTGATAAAGACGAACAAAAACTAATTATTGATTATGTTAATAAACTAGAACAAGAGAAAAAAAACACAGCAGACTAAGTGTGATGTCCTTAACGGAGAATTTGAAATTTCATTTAATCCTTGTTAAGAACCAGCATCGCATTTGTATGTGCAAATACACTTGGGCGGAAGCCCAAACCCACAGAAGCAGAAAAAGAGAAGATTCGTTTTAATTACGAGTCTTCTCTTTCTTTTTGTCTGTAAGTGATATGCTGACTAAAGTCAGCGTGATATTTTCGCTTTGCGAAAGTGATATTAAGTCCTTTGGACTTAGTGATATTCTATTCGTCCCTAAACTTGCGAAGCAAATATCACTCGGCGTAAGCCGAATAACACTGCGTAGCAATAGAACTCGCCGTAGGCGAATAGAGTTGCGTGATACTCCGCTTGGAGTATCACCCATAGTCTGCTGTGTTTTTTTATTTAAATTGATTCATATTAGCGTCGAAAAGCATTTGTCTTGTAACAGTGTATGGCGGAAGCTCTTTTTCGCATTTTTGAGAAAATGTGTCTAATAAAAGTTTAGGATTAAGGTTGTTAGCGCCACCTGCTGCTAAATCTAAAATTAAAGAATTTTCACAAATATTAAAGTTTTTAACATAATCTTTAAGGTTAATTACTTTAACGCCGCCTTTTTTAGTTTTCTTTTCGGCTTCGATTAAATCAGACGATAAGAATTCAATTAGGCTGTTGCTAAATGCTTTTATATCGTCAAATTCAACCGCAAATCTTGCAAAGGCTATCTCCCCTGCTTTCATTTCAGGGTTAGAAACGGCAAAAACTTCTATACCGGTTGGCATTAAGGCTTTAATTTTTTCGAAAACCAGTTCGTTTTCGTAGGAATCTTGGTCTAGCCTAATGTCCATAACTTCATAGTCACTATTAAAACCTAGCGAAAGAGGTAGCGCAAAGGTTATATATGGGTGGGGATTAAAACCTTCGGAATACCAAACAGGAATACCCGATTTTCTAATCATTCTAATCATAAAACGGTTCATATCAAGGTGAGATATAAACTTCATTCGGCCGTTCTTTTTATAAAAAACTCTAACGCTTCTCATAGCAAACGCCCTCCCCAAAACACGTTGCTCCACAACCAGCACACTTTTGTCTGCAATTTTCGGTTGTAACGCCACAGTGCGCTAATTTATTTTCGTTAATTAAAAACTTCTTTGTAACGCCAAAGTCTAAATGGTCCCAAGGAAGAAGTTCGGTATATTCTCTTCTTCTGGAAGCATAAAATTCTGGGCTTATTCCGCATTCATCAAATGCTTCTTTCCAAATATCGAAGTTAAAACATTCATCCCAACTATCGAGCCTTTGACCCTTTTTAAAAGCGGAAAGAAGCACATCGCAAAGTTTACGGTCGCCTCTTGCAAATACGCCTTCTAAAAGGCTTGTATAACTTTGGTGATAACTTAAAACTATTTTTTTAGTTTTTATACTTTCTAAAAGATGTTGTTGTTTAGCGGGAATTTCTTCAAAAGCTAGTTGAGGTTCGAATTGAAAGGGGGTAAAAGGTTTTGGTACAAATGTAGAGGCGCTAACCGATACACTTACGGGTTTGCCTTTTTTACGACTGGGGTTGCTATAATATTCGTCTACAACCTTTTGCGCAAGTATTGCTATACCCTCTAAATCTTCGTTTGTTTCGGTTGGAAGGCCTATCATAAAGTAAAGTTTAACCGCTGTATAACCCGATTCAAAGGCCATTTTACAGGTTTTTAGAACCTCTTCTTCGGTTATATTTTTGTTTATAACGTCTCTAAGTCGTTGTGTGCCGGCTTCGGGGGCAAAGGTCAAACTACTTTTTCTAACCGACTGAATTTTTTCGAGTAATTCTTTCGGGAAATTATCAATTCGAAGAGATGGCAACGCTATGCTAATTTTATCGTCTTTGCTCCAAGAAAGCATTTTATTCAGTAGGTCTTCTATTTCCCTATAATCGCTAGTAGAAAGCGAACAAAGCGAAATTTCGTCGCATCCCGATGCTTCACAAAGCGCCTTAGCTTGGGAATTTGCAACGTCGGACGATTTTTCTCTAACAGGTCTATAAATATAGCCTGCTTGACAAAAACGGCAACCTCTTATACAGCCCCTAAAAATTTCCTCTACCGCTCTATCGTGAACAATTTCAACAAAAGGTACAATAAATTTTTCCGGGTAATAAACCGTATTAAGGTCTTTAATTATTCTCTTTTTAACGGTTTTGGGAACGCCATCCTTAGGAATAATTTCACTAAGCGTACCGTCTTCATTATACTTAACGCTATATAACGAAGGCACATAAACGCCTTCTATTTGAGCGGCTTTAAATAAAAACTCGCTCTTTGTTCCGCCTTTTGCACGAACCTTTTTATAAAGGTCAATAACCTCTAGGTCTACCTCTTCGCCTTCGCCTAAAAAGAAAATATCTATAAAATCTGCTAAAGGTTCGGGGTTGCAAGCACAAGGACCACCCGCAACAACAACAGGGGTTGTCCAATCGTTTCGTTCGGCAGTTTTTAGAGGCACGCCCGCTAAATCAAGCATATTTAGTATGCTTGTATAAGAAAGTTCATACTGAAGAGTAAAACCAATAAAATCGAAATTTTTAATAGGGTCGTGGCTTTCAAGGGCATAAAGAGGAATATTATTTTTACGCATTACCTCTTCAAAATCTACCCAAGGCGCAAAAACACGTTCACACCAAATATCTTCTCGATTATTAAAAAGAGAATAGAGAATTTTCATCCCAAGATGTGACATTCCTATTTCGTATGTATCGGGAAAACAAAAGGCAAACCGAACATCTACCTTGTTTTTATCCTTTATTACGCTTCCCATTTCGCCGCCAGAGTATCTGCCCGGTTTTTGTTGGAAATTTGTATGGGTATGGTATAATGTGGCTACTGAAATTGATAATTGCGTCAATAACGGTACGCTTTCTATTGCTGCCGCGGCAGACGGTATGACCAAGGAAGAAGCTGATATTATGGCGGTTTCCCG
>JAZODO010000231.1:0-8804 GCA_045597065.1 Acutalibacteraceae bacterium
ATTGTCGGAGTTATCAATTTTAGCGCGGCATACAGCCTTTAAGCGGTTGCAAACTTCGGTAGCCTTTTCGGTTACGCCTTCTTTATGAGAAGCGATAGGAACAACGATAAGTTGAATAGGAGCGATAGCGGGAGGAAGAACCAAACCGTTATCGTCGCCGTGGGTCATAATGATAGCGCCGATAAGACGGGTAGAAACGCCCCAAGAGGTTTGGAAGGGGGTAGAAAGTTTATTTTCTTTATCGGCAAACTGGATTCCGAAAGCCTTTGCGAAACCGTCGCCAAAGAAGTGGGAAGTACCAGACTGGAGAGCCTTTCCGTCGTGCATCATGGCTTCGATAGTATAGGTATCTACCGCGCCGGCAAAACGTTCTTTTTCGGTTTTAACGCCTTTAAGTACAGGAATAGCGAGGTGTTTTTCGGCAAATTCGGCATATACGTTAAGCATTTGAATTGTTTCGGCCTTAGCTTCTTCGGCAGTAGCGTGAATAGTATGGCCTTCTTGCCAATGAAATTCGCGAGAACGTAGGAAAGGACGGGTAGTTTTTTCCCAACGAACTACGCTACACCATTGGTTATAAAGTTTAGGAAGGTCGCGCCAGGAATGAATTATGTTTTTATAGTGGTCGCAAAATAGGGTTTCGGAAGTTGGGCGAACGCAAAGTTTTTCTTCGAGTTCGTCGCTTCCGCCGTGAGTAACCCAAGCAACTTCGGGCGCAAAGCCTTCTACGTGGTCTTTTTCCTTTTGAAGAAGGCTTTCGGGAATAAACATAGGCATAGAAAGATTTTCGTGGCCCGTTTCTTTAAACATACCGTCTAAAATCTTTTGAATGTTTTCCCAAATCGCCCAACCGTAGGGGCGAATTATCATACAGCCTTTAACCGAAGCGTAGTCGATAAGTTCTGCTTTTAGAACTACATCGGTATACCATTTTGTAAAGTCTTCCTCCATAGAGGTTATAGATTTAACTAGTTTTTCTTTTGCCATTATTATCACCTAAATTATTCTTTCATTGTTATTTCTCTATAGTTGCCGATAAAGGTAAAGTCGGGAAGTTCATCGGCCAGAGAGGAAATAAGCGCTATTGTTTTTCGGTCGTTTAAAGTTCCCGCAAAGTCGAGATAGAAGAGATAGTCGAACCTTCCGTTTTTAGCGGCACGAGATTCGATTTTAGTAAGGTTTAAACCATTTACACAAAAACGGTTAAGAACGCGGTTTAGCGCGCCAACACTATGGGGCACCGAGAAGACAACGCTAACCTTGTTGGCTTCGTTTGGAATTATTAACTGTTTAGATATTGTAATAAACCTTGTAGAGTTATGTTTAACTGTTTGAATGTTTTTAGCTAAAACATTTAGTCCGTAAAGTTCGGCCGATAAGGTTGAGCCTATTGCGGCTACCGATTTGTCGCCCTTTTCGGAAACGAACTTTGCCGCGAGGGCGGTATTCGCAAACTGAACGGGAACTATATTATGTTCTTTAATAAACTCGTCGCTTTGGGCGAGGGCTTGAGGGTGGGAGTAAACGGTTTTAATATCGTTTAGGGTAGCGCCCGGTAGCGCTAAAAGATTTTCGTTTACAGCGAGTTCTACGGCCGATACAATATAGAACCTATATTTCATTATAAGGTCGTAAACTTCCATAACCGAACCTGCGTTAGAGTTTTCTACCGGAACTACGCCATAAACCGCTTCATCATTTTCTACGGCTTTAAATACGTCTTCAAAGGTTGAATAGTATTTAATTTGGCTGCTGCTATGAAGGGTTTTGGCGGCTATGCTTCCAAAAGCGCCCTCTATTCCCTGGCAGGCAACCAAAACATTTTCTTTTATTCCGTTTTTAGAGTTTACAATTTTACCGGCGAGGTCGTTAGTAGGGGTAAGTTCTACCTGTTGGGCTTCTTTACTAACCCCCATAATTTCGCGGTAAACGGCCGAAATATAACTTCCGAACTCTCCGCCTTTATTTGATACCCTATCTAGAATAGCCTGTTCGCGTTCGGGGTGAAAAATGGGGAACCCCTCTTTACGCTTTTGTTCGGCTACCTCTAAAGAAAGGTTCATACGTTCTTTTAAAAGGGGAACGAGTTTATCGTCGATTTGGTCGATTTGAACCCTTATGTTTTCTAAATTCATATTGCGCCGTCCTCCATCAAGAGGTCTAAAAGACCTATTGCCATAGCCGCTTCGAGCGCAGGTAGAGCTCTGGGCACAATACACGGGTCGTGGCGACCTGTTATTTGAAGGGATTTATTTTCTTTGGTTTCTAAATTAACCGTTTGTTGTTCTTTTGCAATAGATGGGGTGGGTTTAAGGGCAACCTTTACGGTTATTGGCATACCGTTTGTAATACCGCCCGTAATTCCGCCACAGTTATTAGAAAGGCAAGAAACTTCGCCCGAAGAGGTATAACGCATTTGGTCGTTAGCAGTACTGCCAAACATATTAGCGAATTCGAACCCTGCGCCAAACGAAATGCCTTTTACAGCAGGAATTCCGTAAAGAATATTAGCGAGAACGTTTTCTACGCCATAGAAGATTGGGTTCCCTACCCCGACGGGGAGGCCTACGGCGGCGAGTTCTACCATTCCGCCTACCGAATCTAAATTTTGTTTAGCGTTTTCTATCACTTCGCGCATAGCCGATTCTTTTTCGGGATTATTAAGGGCGAAAAGTTTAGTAGATAGGGCGTTTAGTTCTTCTTTAGAAATACTTACGGAGTTAAAAGGGGTATCGCATACTCCGCCGATACTTAAAATATGGCCGCCAACAGTTATACCCTTTTCGGCTAAAACGCTTTTACAAATTGCGCCGGCACAGACTATTGGGGCAGTAAGCCGAGCTGAGAAATGACCGCCACCGCGAATATCGTTATAACCGCCATATTTAACAAAGGCGGCATAGTCGGAATGGCTTGGTCGTGGTTCGGCCTTTAAATTATCGTAATTGTTCGATATAGTGTTAGTATTTTTAATAATTAAAGCAAGGGGCGCGCCGGTTGTAACGCCGTTTAAAACCCCCGATAAAATTTCGGGTATATCGGGTTCGCGGCGGGTAGTAGCGGTTTTATCTTTACCCGGGGCGCGGCGCTCAAGTTGGGCGGCTACTAAATCAAAATCTATTTTATGGCCTGCGGGCAGTCCTTCTAAAACGCAACCGATAGCAGGGCCGTGGCTTTCGCCGAAAAGGGTTAGCCTTACCTTTGAGCCTATGCTAGATTTCATTTACGCTTCCTCCTAACTTTTTAAAATCGGTAAAGAATTCTCTATAAGATTTATTTATAGCCTCGGCGCCGTAAATTTCACTTTCGCCATTTGCAAAAGCGGCGGCAACCGCAAAGGCCATAACTATTCGGTGGTCATTAGCGCCGTTAATTTTTCCGCCCATAACCTTTCCCGAAGGGTAAATAATCATTCCGTCGGGCTTTTCTTCGGTTTTAACCCCCATAGCATTTAGGGCGGCTATGGTTGTTTTAATTCGGTCGGATTCTTTTATTCTAAGGCGCTCGGCCGAGTGAATAACAGTTTTACCATTAGCATACGCGGCCGTAGCGGCAATAGCCGGAACCATATCGGGAATATTAGAGGCGTTTACCTCTATTCCGCGAAGAGTACCCTTTTTTACGATAAGGGTATTATCTTCGATATGAATGTCGGCGCCGAAGGCTGCAAAAACGTCGAGCGCGGCCATATCGCCTTGGCAAGAGGCAAAGTTAAGGCCTTTAATTCTAACCTCAGAACCGATAGCGGCGGCCGACATAAAGAAGGCGGCTTGCGACCAGTCGCCCTCGATAACGACGTCCTTCGCTTTAAGACTACTGTTTTCGGGGATTTCCCAACCGTTGTTTGTAGCGAGTAGGTTTACCCCTTGGTTTTTAAGGGCATTTATTGTCATATCGATATAGCCAACCGACTCGGCGGCGGTAGTAAGATTTATTTTTGTAGCGCCCTCCATTAAAGGGGCGGCGAGCATTAGGCCGCTTATATATTGGGAACTAACGTTACCGGGCAGACTAAACTCGCCCGAGGTCATTTTTCCGTTTAGGGTTAACGGTAGATTATCGGCCGAAACCTCTACCCCGTGTTCTCGTAAAAGGTTTGTTAGTATTCCCATTGGGCGGTTGGGTAATCTGCCAGAACCCGTAGCGGTAGTGTTTACGCCAAGCGCGGCCGCAACGGGGAGTAAGAACCTCGCGGTAGAACCCGATTCGCAAAAGTTAAGGGTTGCAGTTTTATTTAGGTTGCCGCCCCCTACCGTATAACCGTTTTGGTCTTCTGAAACCGAAAGGCCAAGGGCGCGAAGACAGTCTACCGTAGCCATTATGTCTTGCGAAGTGCAATAAGGGGTAACTCTGCTTGTACCACTAGCTAGTGCGGCGCAGATAAGCGCTCTATGAGCCGCCGACTTTGAGGGGGGTACCGTAACCTCGCCACAAAGGGGGGCGTTTTTGATTTTTACGTTCACTGTTTACCCTCCGAAAAAAAGACCGAAAGGTTTTTAGTAGGTATATTGTAGGTATAGGCCGTTCCTATTTTTTTAAGTAAAACTAAATTTATACCGTTTGCTCTGCGTTTTTTGTCGTGAAGCATTATTTCACAGAGTTCGTTTATATTAGCATTAACCGAGGTAGGTAGGCCGTATTTTTCAAGTAGCGTTTTAATTTTATTAGCGCTTCCCTTTTCGGTAAGCCCCGCCTTTTCGGCGGCTTTAGTAATTTCTACCATTCCAACCCCTACCGCTTCGCCATGGGCAAGGCCGGAATATTTCTCATACTTTTCGATAGCGTGGGCAAGGGTATGGCCAAAGTTTAGGTGCATTCTTTCGCCCTTTTCGGTAAAGTCGTTTTCAACGACTACCCTTTTAATGTTTACACATTCGAAAATAGCCGATTCTTTTACTTCTTCGAAACTGTTTGCATTTTCGAGGGCGGTAAATAATTTTTCGCTACGAATACAACCGTATTTTATAACCTCGCCAAGCCCGTCGTTTTTATAGCGAGAAGGCAAGGTTTTTAAGGTTTCAGGGTCGATAAGAACGAGTTTAGGGTTATGAAAAGCGCCTATAAGGTTTTTACCAAAAGAAAGGTCGCAACCCGTTTTACCGCCAACCGAAGAATCAACCTGAGAAAGAAGGGTTGTAGGAATTTGAACAAAGTCGATTCCCCTAAGATAGATAGCCGAAGCAAAACCCGCCATATCGCCTACCACGCCGCCGCCAAGGGCTACGACCAGGTCGGACCTTGTAAGGTTAGCGCTGCAAAGGGCTTTTATCATATCGCTTACGGTATCGAGCGTTTTAGAAGATTCGCCGGCTAAAAAGCAAAACTCAAAAACAGTAAAACCCGATTTTTCTAGCGAGGATTTAACGGTATTACCGTATAGGGGGAAAACGTTTGTATCGGAAATAATTAGAACCTTTTTAGCAGAAGAAACCGCGCGGACATATTCGCCCACGCTATTTATAAGGCCGTTTTCAATTAAAATTTCGTACGGGGTTTGACCCGATACAGTAAGTTTTTGCATACTATTTCCCCATAATAAAATATTCTTTACTATTTTATCATAATATTATATATATTGCAATATTTATATATACAAAAAAGCAGTTCCTACGAACTGCTCTTTTTACCTAATTTTTCTAATGTTTCACTTAAAGTTTTACCCTTTGATTTAGAACTGTTTACAACTATATCTGCAACCGATTCATAAATAGGTTTACGGGCATTATAGCGGTTTATAATGTCCTGTTTACCGCCTGCGGTTAGGGGGCGAGTTTTATCGCCCGAGATACGTTTTAAGGTTGTTTCTATTCCACAATCTAATAAAACTACTGTGCCCGCCGCTTTTAGGTAGGGGTGGTTATTTTTATTAGCCGCAAGGCCGCCACCGAGCGAAATTACCCTACCCTTTTCGGTAGACAGTTTTTTAATAAGTTCGGTTTCTAAACTTCTAAAATAGTCTTCTCCGTTTTGGGCAAAAATTTCCGAAATAGGTTTACCCTCGGCCTTTATAATTTCTTCGTCGGTATCGATAAGTTCCATATTAAGTTTTTGCGAAAGCCTTTTGGCAAGGGTAGTTTTTCCGCACCCCATAAAGCCGCAAAGAATTATATTTTTCATTTTAAGAAGGTCCTTTCAAGTTCCTCTTCGGCCGCTTTAATAAGGTTGGCCGTTTCCGCTTTAGAAAATTCGCTACCAAACCAGTGGTAGTGGGCAAGTTCTGCTTGGCAAACGAGCATTGACATTCCGCCGCCGGAAGGTATTCCCTTTTTAGTAGCCATTTTTAGAAGTTTGGTTTTAGTAGGGTTATAAACTATATCGTAAACGCTTGCGAAATGGCTTAAAGCGCTTTCGGCTATTGGAGAATTTTCTACATTTGGGTACATTCCAACAGGGGTAGCGTTTATAAGCAAATCGTACTGTTCGGAAATACCCGTATCTTTAATAAGTTTAATGGGTTTTCCGCTTTTTTCGATAAGTTCGGCTACTACGGTTTTTGCCTTTTCCATAAGGCTTTCGATAGTTATAACCGTAACTTCGCAACCCGCCTTTAAGCTTTCGGTAATAATGGTACGAGCCGCGCCGCCAAAGCCGCAAACGGCAACCTTTCCGCTAAGTTTCAGCCCCGAAAACTCAAGCCCTTTTAAAAAGCCGTAGGCGTCGGTATTAAAGCCTATATATTTCCCATCTTTAACAGCAACGGTATTTACAGCGCCGTATTCGGCCGCAATAGGGTCGAGCACGTCTAAAAGTTTTATAATTTCTACCTTATGGGGTATTGTAACATTTATTCCGTTTAATAATTTAAGGGAATTGTTAAAGGCGGTATTAAGCTTTTCGGGTTCTATTTGGTATTTATCATAGTCGGCGTCAACGCCACGCATTTTGAAGAGTTCTTTATGTATAAAGGGCGACATAGTATGACCTATAGGAAAGCCGATAACACCGAAATTTTTGCTCATAATAACCCTCCCTGTAAAAACTTTTAAATAAAACTGTTGACAAATTACGGTTTGCAACATATTATTTGTTTAGGTAATTGATTTTTCCTAATTACTATATCACAAACATTCTCCCGTGTCTATATCGGGTAGTGAAATTTTGTTAAGGAGAATTTTAATGATTTTTGAAAAATTAACCGAAATCCTTGCGGAGCAACTTGCTGCCGACCAAGAAAGTATGACTATGAACACAAAAATCGCCGAAGACCTTGGCGCCGACAGCCTTGACCTGGTTGATTTACTTATGTCTGTTGAAGATGAATTCAGCGTTGAAATTCCCGATGAAGAGGTTGAAAACCTTCACACCATCGGCGACGTTGTTGAATATATTTCTAAACATACCGAAGACTAATTAAAAATTAAATTAGAAAAGGTTCAGAACTTTTAGTTCTGAACCTTTTTGTTTTATTCGGTTTGTTCGGTTGTGTCTTCGGGTTCGGTTTCTTGTTCAAAATCGCCTTCGCCGAGTAAATCTTCTTCGACAACATCGCGGTAGTAAATTATTACAATTTCGTTAAGCGAAATTTTAGTACCGGGAACAACCGTAGCGTCGTCTTCGCCGTAGGTTACCTTAAACACCTGGCCGGGTAAAAACGTTTCGTCGTAGGCTTTTCTTAAAATTAAGGTGTCGCTATAAAAACCGGCATCGAAAAGGGTTGACTTTGCTTCGGAAATAGAAAGGCCGATTATATCGGGCATAGTTACCTTATCGGGGCCTTGGCTAATATAAAGTTGAATTACGGTATTTCTTATAAATTTATCGCCCGCTTTAATAGAAGTTCCCTCTACCTGCATATCGCAAATGGCTCCGCGAGGATATTTATCGGAAGAAACGCGGCCTACAACTTCGAAAACAAATTCGGTATGTTCGGTTTGCATTTGACCGTAAACTTCGGTATAACTTTTACCTAAAAGTTCAGGAACGGGATAGGTTTCGCTTTCGGGAGCGTAGCCTGAGTTTGCCGAACTGTTTTGTTCAACATAAGAGGGTTCGGAATAGCTGCTGGCGTTAGTATCTTGGTCGGGCTTTAACGCGTCGCCAAAGAAGATTAAGAAAATTATAAAGAATATTATAAAAAGACCAGCAGTAATAAGCGAGGCTATAAGGGCATACATTTTAGCCGAACCGCCCTTTTTGTCGGCGGTTTCATCGTCGGAAGAGTCTTCGACCACTACGGGGGTTGCCGAAACGGTTTCGAGCATTTTATAAAAACGTTCAAGTGTTAAAACGCGTTCCATTTTGTCAACCTTTAAGGTGTTGGCAATAGAAACGAGCGCGCCCTTAGGTACGGTTTCGGTAATTTTTGCGGGAACCGAAAGTTTATCGTTTATTAGGCGGTCTTTAGCGTCGGGCGGAGTAACGCCGATAAGGGTTTTAAATAAAACCGCGCCGATAGCATAAACGTCGCACGATTCGCCATAGCTTTCTTCTTCGAGATATTGTTCGGGGGCGGCATAGCCCGAAGATAGGCGGGCTAAAAATTCCGAATGTTCTATACGCGCTTCTTTAATACAAAAATCGGTTAAACGAAGTTTTCCGTCGCGGCCTACGATAATGTTGTCGGGAGAAATGCCGCGGTGGGCTATTCCCGCTTCGTTAAGGGCAGAAACGGTTGCAATAAGGGGCATAAAAAGGGGCTTTGCTTGTTCCCATTTTAAAACGCCGCCGTTTCTAATAAGGAAGGATTTAAGGGTTGCTCCCGAAACGGTGTTTTGAACGGCATAAAGGGTTCCGTTTTCTTCGAAAATGTCGGCAACGCGGAGAACAGCAATGCTTTCGGGGAGTTTAGAAAGAGCAACAAAAAG
>JAZODO010000232.1:0-1605 GCA_045597065.1 Acutalibacteraceae bacterium
CTGCGCTCAGCTTTCTCGTGGAACCGAAACTAAGGGCAAGTCGCACAAACCCGCCCTTGCCGACCTTCGTGAATCGGGTTCTATCGAACAAGATGCCGATATCGTAATGTTTATTTACCGCGAAAACTATTATAGGTCTGAAACCGAAGATTCCGCTAATCCCGAAGATATGCCAAACCCCAACAAGGCAGAAATTATCGTTGCTAAAAACCGCCACGGTAGCGTAGATACGGTAGAACTTCATTGGGACGGAAAATATACGCGTTTTGCTTCGCAGGAAGTGTTTAGATAATGTTAAACAAAATTATTCGAGCAATCGAAAAATATCAAATGCTCGAAAATATAAACAACGTAACGGTTGCTCTGTCCGGCGGAGCCGATTCGGTTTGTTTGCTCTATGCACTTAAAGAACTTTCCTTTAAATACCCCCTAAATATTAGCGCAATCCATATAAATCATAATTTAAGGGGAACCGAATCCGATAGCGACCAAAGTTTTACCGAAAACCTTTGTAGTAAACTTGGCGTTCCGCTAAAGGTGTTTAGTATAAATGTTAAAGAAAGCGCAAAGCAGTCGGGCGAAAGTATAGAACTTGCCGCTCGCAGAATGCGCTACGAAATATTTAAAGAATTCGGCTGCGGAGTTGTTGCAACCGCTCATACCGCGAGTGATAATCTGGAAACGGTAATGTTTAATACCGCTAGGGGAACGGGAATAAAAGGCCTTTGCGGAATACCTCCAAAAAGAGATATTTTTATTCGCCCCTTAATATTTTGTACCCGTACCGAAATTGAAGAATATCTTAAAGAAAAAGAACTTTCTTTCGTTACCGATAGTACAAACCTTAAAACCGAATATACCAGAAATTTTATTAGGCACAATGCCGTGCCTACCTATAAGGAACTTAACCCTTCGGTAGAACAAACGGTTTCTACAATGTGTGAAAATCTGCGAGAAGATACAGATTTTTTAGAAACAACTGCCCATAAAATTTTTCTCCTTTGCTTTAAAGATAATCAGCTCGATGCTCAAATGCTCTCGCTTCAACATTCGGCTATTATTAAAAGAGTAATAGGGGAATACCTTTTTAAAACCCAAAATATTACGCTCGACTCGCTCCACTTAGAAAATTGTAAAAACATTTTGCTTTGGGGCGGCAGGGTAGGGCTTCCTAAAAATCTTTCGGTCGTTTGTAAAAACGGAAAATTTTATACCGAAAAGCCAAATGGTGAAAATGGCCAAACCTTTAAGGTAGAAATAAAAGAAAAAATTTTAAAAAGTAACGAAAAAATTAACAATTTGTTTTTAAAAAATGCTATAGACTGTGATAAAATAAATGGCGGTTTGAAGATTAGAACCCGTTTGGCTTCCGACGAAATTCGTCTGGCTGGCCGAAATTGCACAAAAACGCTTAAAAAACTTTTTTGCGAAGAAAAAATTCCAAATAGCCTTCGCGATAGTATTCCCGTTGCGGCCGATGATAGTGGCGTTGTTTGGGTTTACGGTATCGGTGTTAGCGAAAGAGTTTTGGTCGACTCAAATACAACCAAAGCGGCAGAGTTTATAGTAACTAAAATCAATAATGACTCAAAATCGGGGGATGTT